>DAOOBP010000050.1:0-13915 GCA_035407925.1 Salinivirgaceae bacterium | reverse complement strand
AGGCATTTAAACAGTGGAGAAATGAGTTTGAAACAGCCGAGTTTATACTCGAAGATAATAAATATTATTGCGGTTGGGCTATTGAGAAGATGTCAAAATCGATGTATAACGTTGTTAATCCCGATGATATCATTGAACAATATGGCGCCGACACACTTCGAATTTATGAAATGTTTCTCGGTCCATTGGAATTAAGCAAACCATGGGATACTAATGGGATAGACGGAGTTAGCCGATTTTTAAGAAAACTTTGGCGACTATTTTATGACAAGGAGAGTTTTGTGGTTTCTGAGGAAGCTCCGACCGAAGCCGAGCTGAAAACTTTACATAAAACCATCAAAAAAGTATCAGAGGATATTGAAAGATTCTCGTTTAACACATCTGTAAGCGCCTTTATGATTTGTGTAAATGAACTTTCAGACTTAAAATGCAACAAAAGAGCGATACTCGAACCATTACTTATTATTCTTAACCCTTTTGCACCACATATTACTGAAGAGTTGTGGAGTGCATTAGGTCATAAAAGTAGTATTGTTGATGAAAAATGGGCGTCTTGGGACGATAAGTATTTGATTGAAAGCATGATTGAATATCCTGTGTCATTCAACGGCAAAGTTAGATTTAAAATAAGCATAGACGCACAGGCAACACCTCAAGATGTTGAAAGAATTGTACTTGCCAATGAAAATACCAAGAAATTTATGCAAGACTCTAAGCCCAAAAAGATTATAGTTGTTCCCAAAAAGATAATTAATATCGTTATTTAGAGTACCTCAATTTTAATTTTACAGGTCGGCATTTTATGAAAAAGTGTCCCTTTTATGAGACAAACGCAACAATATTAATTTGATATAAAAACAGATTAATTTAACAAATAAATGAATCAATTATTAAAAAAAGAAGGATTAGCAAAACGGTTAAGAAGCTGGATTATAATGACATTTGGACTCTTTGTCAATGCACTTGGATGGACAGCATTTTTAATTCCTGGAAAAATGGTTGGAGGAGGCATTACCGGTGTTGCAACAATTATTTATTATGCTACTAACGGTTGGCTTCCCGTCAGTGTTACCTTTTTTATTATAAACATTTTTTTAGTAGCGATAGCTATAAAAATTTTGGGAGCCAGTTTTGGTGTTAAAACAATTTATAGCGTGATTGTTTTATCGGTTTTTTTAGCAGTGCTTCAGTTAGTTCTACCAACGGAAGGACTTATGGAAGTAGATCCTTTTCTGTTTGCAGTAATTGGTGGAGCTTTGGGAGGCGTAGGTATTGGAATTGTTTTCACACAAGGAGGCTCGACAGGCGGAACAGATATTATTGCTATGATAATCAACAAATACCGAAATATAAGCCCGGGACGTGCAATTTTATATATGGACGTACTTATTATATTGAGTAGTATGCTGGTTTTCAAAAACATAGGTAGCGTTGTTTATGGTTTTGTGACAATGGCGGTTTTGGCTTATTCCATTGATTTAATTATAGAAGGTAAAAAACAGACGGCTCAAATCTTTATTTTTTCAAAAAAATACGAGGAGATAAGTAATGAGTTAGGAGCGAATACAGGACGTGGTATCACATTTATTGATGGACAAGGATATTTCACAAGAACCGATACAAAAATCTTGTTAATAATAATAAGAAAACATGAAATGTCGAGAGTTTTTCAAATAGTAAAAGAGATAGATCCTGATGCTTTTATGTCAGTAGCCTCTGTTATGGGAACTTACGGAAAAGGATTTGAAAAAATAAGAGCATAACATATTAGCAATGAACAATTAGCAATGAACAATTAGCAATGAACAATTACGAATTACGAGTTACGAGTTAACAATATGGTGCGCTACATTGCAAATTGCTAATAGTCAACAGCCAATTTCTTTAAACTTTACAAACTTTATAAACTTTTAACTTTTAACTAAATATATAAAAATGAAAAAGTGGATAATTATTTCGATAATTGCAGTTTTAACAATAGCACTGTCAGTTATAGGAATTTTTTATTGGAAGAAAATTAAGTATCAAAGAGAGATTGAGGCGCTTTCTCAAGTAACAGAAGAAGTTGTCGTAGAGCCCGAAGTTGAACCTACATATCTTTATGGTATTGCTGTCGATAGCTTGATTATTATTGAAGGTGTAGTAAAACGAAAACAAACATTCTCAGATATACTGAAACAGTATAATGTTTCGCCTCAAACTATTGCAGAGATCACCAAATTAACCGAGCCAGTTTTTGACTTAAAGACAATCCGTTCTGGTAACCCTTATGTAATGATATGTAATTCCGACACCGTCCCGTTACACTTTGTTTATGAGCAAGATAAGGTAAACTATATGCTGTTCTCTTTTGGCGACTCAATTGAAGTTAAAGCACAGCAAAAAGAGGTAATAAATGTACGCAGGATAGCTTCGGGAATTATCGAGTCGAACCTCTGGAACGCCATGATAGAGTTCGGTATTAACCCAATTATGTCAATAGAACTGTCTGAGATTTATGCGTGGAGTATTGACTTTTTTGGCTTACAAAAAGATGACCACTTTTCGGTAATTTACGACGAGCAATATGTTGATACCGTACCAGTTGGAATAGGCAATATCTATTCAGCAATATTCAATCATCAGAATAAAGATTATTACGCTATTCAGTTTACGCAAGATAGTGTAACAGGATATTTTGATGATAATGGAGAGAGTCTCCAACGAACTTTTTTGAAGGCGCCTTTACGTTTTAGCCGTATTTCGTCGAGGTATAGTCATAGCAGAATGCATCCGATATTAAAATACCGCAGACCGCATCTTGGAGTGGATTATGCAGCCCCGGCAGGTACACCTGTTTACAGTGTTGGAGATGGTGTTGTCGAAAAGATCGAATATACTGCACAAGGAGGTAAGTCTATTCGAATAAAACACAATAGCGTTTATACAACTGGCTATCTTCATCTATCCAATTATGCAAAAGGCATAAAAAAAGGTGTACAGGTAAAACAGGGACAATTAATTGGTTATGTGGGAACTACAGGTTTATCTACAGGTCCGCACTTAGACTTTAGATTTTGGAAAAACGGACACCCTGTTGACCCTCTAAAAGTTGAATCACCTCCTGTCGAACCTATCAAGAAAATTAATCGCGAAGAGTACGAACGTATTAAAAACGAAATGATTGAAAGTTTAATTAAAGCTGATAATGAATTACATAAAAAATATCCAAACAGAATAAAACCCCATACAGATAGAAATATCATAAAGAGAGACAATTGAGTTATACCGATTGGACAGCTACTATAGTCCAAACTTCACTATCGTTTGTTTGGAGTATGTATCTGTTACATCGGTATTTACAATTGTAAAATTTAAAAAATATTGGACTATTTTTAAACCCAAACCCTGATTTTTTAGGTAATAGATATTTGAAATTAGAAGGCGATGTACTGAGCGCAGTCGAAGTATAAAAGGAGCAAGGTACAAGGTAAAAGAGGGGAACGGGGCGGTGCGCTGGGGTACGGTCACTGAGTTTATCGAAGCACAGGCTCAATAACCATCGAAGTATAAAAGGCGGTGCACTGAGCGAAGCGGTGCATTGAGCGTAGTCGAAGTGTGAGAGTTAAAAAATAGATAAAAACTCTATAAACTTTTAACTAACTTCTAACTTTTAATTTTAGGTTTTCTCAATCCCCACGTAAATAGAGAGTAAAAAAATGCATAAAATGTAGCCCCTGCCTGAGTTTCAAGAGAGTCTTCATTTAGCATCGAAAGAAGGACTATAATCATAAATGGAGTGAACAACACCGATAAATTTTCCTGTTTTTTTAGTTTGTATGCAGGGTAAAATTGGCTAAATATTATTATAATAATTCCCACTATACCGAAAGTAAGTAAAAACGTTAAATATTGATTATGGGCTCTTAATCTAAAAGCGGGTTTTAAAGGACTCTCAGTTGTGGTATAGTATTCATCATATGCAGACTTGACATCGCCTACTCCAACGCCGATGATTTTATTATCTAAAAAAATATTCCAACCAGCTTCAATATAATAGAGTCGTTGAATAACACTTTGACCACCTATTTGTCCACCTGATCTATAATGTTCATACTCCCAGAATAGTTCATATAACCTCGGATACAAGCTAAATCTATCTAAGAAAATATAATTGGTAATGCCATTTTCAATGGCAGCGATATCCCTCATTGTAAGTTTTGAAATTCCAACCGAGTCTTTAGTTAATCCTTTGCTGGTAAGGTATCTTATTAAAGTATATTTAACTTTATAATGACTTGCTCCAAGCGAGTCGTAATGAATATTTGCAATTTTATTCCACTCTTGCTTTAGCTCTTTTTGACATACGTTTATATTAACCAAAAATCCGTTTTCTCTTTGCGATGAAGCTGTGTTGTGTTTGTATAAGTTACCGTTAATGGTTGTTTTTTCGAGTTTATCAAGAGCTTCATCAGCACGATATGAGTACTTGGCGTAAGAGCGTACGACATATGATACGGAAAACAGTATGAAAAAAGTTAAAAAGATATATAAAACCCATCTGCCAACTTCAGACTCAACTTTTTTAATCAAGTAAATAAATAGCAATAAAAATAGTACTCCTAATATGACAATTCCAGTTAATGACTTCATTATCAGTATAAAAAAGACAAAGTAAAGTGATAGGACTACACATATCACTTTTACAATTGCTTTTGTTTGCCGATTTTCAAAAGCAATAAATAACAGCGTTACGATAGATAAATTCAACATAAGTGAAAATCGTATATGGCTTATGAAACGAGACATTTCTCTAAAATCGGCAGCTTGCCCCTGTTCTGTAAAGGTTACGGTATATAATCCAATTTGCGATACTACAAAAACTGATAAACTAAAAATCCAAAGGACTGTTTTTAACTCCTTTTTGTTTAAAGGAGCCGATGTGGCAACTATTAAAGGAAGTATTAAAAAGGGCAGTTTTATTTTTAAATCATGCAGTCCATACTGGTAGTCTGTTGTCCATAATAGGCTTAATACGTGTAAAATATAAAAACTTAGAAATGCAATAAGAGTTTTGTTTTTAAGTATTCCTTTCGCTTTAGTTATAAGGTTTTTATCGGCTAACCATGCCAAAGCCAATATCCATTGTCCAATACTCGTAAAATATGGTGACGATGGAAGTGATGCTACAATAATGAGCAATCCAAACATGAACAAGCTACGTGTATTAAATAGAGATATATTGCGCATAGAACAATTAATATTCGATAAATATACGTAAAATCATAAATTTATGAAATATGAACAACTTCGTTTTCTACAAATGTGTACAGTCTGTCACCTCTTCTAACCAACTGTTCTATTGGTATAGAGATAGTATCGCCCTTTACAGCTTTTTCAATATTTTTGTTTTCTACTCTAATTTCCTCAATTACAAACTCATATACTCCTGTTGTTGGACCTATTATCATAACTTTTTGTCCTACGGAAAGAGTTCCACTTTCTACCTTTAGTTCAACAACATTAATGTTTGAGAAATAGTTAGTTACTTTAGCAATATAGGCTTTAGAGTGGGTTGCCTTGCTCCCATAAACATTGCTCCACTCGCCTAAACGTTGCCCTAAATAGTAGCCGTTCCAAAATCCGCGATTAAAGACTGTTGACAGTTCGCGTTTCCATATTTCAATGTTTTCGTTAGTGTAACTATTTGTCTCTAATGCTTCTAGTGCTTTGCTGTAAACTTGACAAGTTTTTTTTACATATTCGGGACCACGAGCACGTCCTTCAATTTTTAACACCCTGACGCCTGAATCAACAATTTTATTTAGAAATCCTATTGTACACAGATCTTTAGGCGACATAATATACTCATTATCAATCTCTAATTCATTACCTGTCTCTTTTTCTATAACTATGTAGCCTTTTCTACATGTTTGCTGACATGCCCCACGGTTTGCCGATGCGCCTGTTTCGTGAAGACTTAGATAGCATTTGCCAGAAACAGCCATACATAACGCTCCGTGAGCAAACATCTCAATTCTAACCAAATCGCCTTTTGGACCGCGAATATTCTCCTCTTTTATTTTTTTTGTAATGTGCGATACTTGGTTAAGATTTAGTTCACGTGCCAACACAGCCACATCAATCCATTGCGAATAAAATTTCAATGATTCAATATTGGTAATATTTAATTGCGTAGAAGCGTGTATTTCAACTCCTTGGAGCGATGCATACTGAAGTGTTGCAATATCAGAAGCGATAATGGCTGAAACTCCATATTTTTTGGCAGCATCAACTATTTGTTTCATTTCATCTATGTCGCTATCGTATATAATGGTGTTGACAGTTAGATAGGTAAGGATGTTATTTTTATTGCAACGCTCAATAATTTCAGGCAAATCCTCTATTGTGAAATTAATTGACGATTTCGATCTCATATTTAAACGACCAATGCCAAAATAAACAGAATCGGCGCCTCCCTGAATAGCTGCTTGCAAAGATTCAAAATTTCCGGCAGGAGCCATAAGCTCGACCTCATTTCGTTTTATCGGACCATTCAGTAAGATTTTAGATTGTGCTTGGTTCATATAAATATTAGTTTTTTACCGTTGGAGTTTATATGACTGATACAGATTTGTTTACGATTAGTGTTGTATATGCCAATATTTAATAGACATTTTATTCTAATTGCCAAAAGCGCTCAATTTTATCTACTATTTTGTCAATATCTTGGTTTTTCATGCAGTTAAAATGTTTTTTTGGGCACTTCTTATAACCTATTTTTGAACAAGGTCTGCATTTAAGGTTATTAACCTCGGCTATATAGTATAAGCTTTGATTTTGAGGCATATAAGGATACATCCCAAATGCAGGAACAGTGTTTCCCCATACTGAAACGGTGGGGCGGTAGTGTGCAGCGGCAATATGCATAACTCCCGTATCAGGGGTGATTACAACCTTGGAGTATTTAACTATTTCAGAAGTTTGACCAATACTACAAAGACCACATGCGTTAAAAGTTGGACAAGTTAGTTTTTTTATTATTTTTTTGGCTTTTGGAATGTCTCCTGAACCTCCTGTAAATATTACAGGTTTGTTAACTTTGTTTAGTATTTCGATTAAAATTTTACTTGGGACTTGCTTTGTGTAGTGGGCTGCTCCTGTTGCTACAACCACATAATTTTTTTTTTCAAAACCCTCTAATTTTTCAAAAATCTTATCAGCATTAGGTTCGGAAAAAACCTCTAAGCCCTTGAAATCATTTTTTACACCCAGTGTTGACAGTGTCTCAAAATATCTATCAACAATGTGTCTATCAGGTAGTTTGTTGATTTTAAAGTTTACGTAGAGCCATTTTTTGATATTCAGCTTATTTACTTTTGCTGATTTTACGCCCAATCTTCTTTTTATTTTGTGGCTACGTATGTTGTTTTGAAGATCAACAATAAAGTCAAATTTTTCAGCATGCAAAGATTCTATTGTGTCACGTAAATCTCCTCGATACTTGTGTACTTTATCGATATTCGGATTATATTCCACGACAGGATAAAACTCTCTTTTTACTAAAAAATGTATCTCTATTTCTGGACGTTCCTTTTTAATAGCCCGTAACAGCGGTGTTGTAAGCACTATATCCCCAATTGAACTAAATCTGATTATTAAAATCTTTTGAATTTTGTTCATTACATTAAAAAGTCGCACTATATCGTAATATTAATCCTCTTCGTTTTCGTTGAAGACTAATATTTTAACATTATTATTTTTTACTTGGATAACACCACCCAAGATATCTAAGGTAACCTCTTCTCCGTCGTGTTGTGTAATTTTTATCACTCCCTTTTCTAATGTCGATGTTATTGGAGCGTGATTATGTAAGACAGCAAAGGAGCCGATACTACCCGGCACCCTTACTTGTTTTACATCTCCCGTAAAAAGTGTGCTTTCCGGCGATATAATCTCTATTTGCATATCTTGTTAAATTGATGTTTCTTTTAATAGTTTTTCGCCTTTGGCTATAGCTTCGTCGATAGTTCCTACCATCATAAATGCTGCTTCGGGATATTTGTCAACTTCTCCGTCAATTATCATATTAAACCCTCTGATAGTATCCTCAATAGAGACTAAAACGCCGGGTGTTCCTGTAAACTGTTCTGCCACATGAAATGGCTGTGATAAGAAACGTTGTACTTTTCTTGCACGGTTCACAACTAATTTGTCTTCTTCTGACAATTCGTCCATACCAAGAATTGCGATAATATCTTGAAGATCTTTGTATCTCTGTAAGATTTCTTTAACTCTTTGGGCGGTATTGTAGTGTAGCTCTCCAACAACTTCGGGTGTTAGAATTCTTGATGTTGAATCAAGTGGGTCAACAGCTGGATAAATACCTAATTCAGAAATCTTACGGCTAAGAACTGTTGTTGCGTCAAGGTGGGCAAATGTAGTAGCTGGAGCTGGGTCTGTAAGGTCGTCAGCTGGAACATAAACTGCTTGAACAGAAGTAATTGAACCAGATTTTGTTGAAGTAATCCGTTCTTGCATAGCGCCCATTTCACTTGCTAAAGTGGGCTGATAGCCAACAGCAGAAGGCATACGTCCAAGAAGCGCTGATACCTCTGAACCTGCTTGCGTAAAGCGGAAAACGTTATCCATAAAGAAGAGTATATCTCTACCGCGTCCACCTTCACCGCCGTCTCTGAAATATTCGGCAATAGCTAAACCAGAAAGAGCAACTCGCGCACGTGCCCCGGGGGGCTCGTTCATCTGACCGAACACCAATGCAAGTTTAGAATCAGCTAAATATTCGGGCGTAACTTTCGATAAATCCCAGCCACCTTCTTCCATTGATTTTAAAAACTCGGGACCATAATTAATAACACCTGCTTCAATCATTTCACGTAACAGGTCGTTTCCTTCTCGGGTTCGTTCTCCGACACCTGCAAAGACCGATAGTCCTGAATAGGCTTTTGCAATATTGTTGATTAGCTCGAGAATTACAACAGTTTTTCCAACACCTGCCCCTCCGAACAACCCAATTTTACCACCTTTAACGTATGGTTCAATAAGGTCAATAACTTTAATACCAGTGTATAGTATCTCGGCTTCAGTTGTTAGGTCTTTGATTTTTGGGGGGTCTCGGTGAATTGGGTAACCATTTGTTTTGTTAACCTGTGGAAGTCCGTCAATTGCTTCTCCTACGACGTTAAACAATCTTCCTTTAACATCGTCTGTAGCAGGCATCATTATAGGACTGCCTAATGCTTTGGCTTTCATTCCACGGCATAGCCCATCAGTTGAATCCATAGCAATTGTGCGCACGCTATCTTGACCGATATGCTGCTCTACCTCAACAATAAGAGGAAGCATGCCTTCTCGTTCAATCTCTAACGCTTCGTATATTTCCGGAAGTTTACTGCCTTGGCTGTCAAATTTAATGTCAACCACAGGACCGATTATCTGTATTATTGTTCCAATATTCTCTGCCATAACTGTTAGATTTTGAGATTAATATTTTAGTTTTTTCTTGCCGAAAGTTTTTGACTGTACTCTATTAAAGGTTCAATATTGTGACCACTTTTTTTGAGCTTTGCCAGATTATCAAAGGCTTTGTCGAAATGTTTGTTTATATATTCGTTTGTAATTTTATCGATGTTCAAGTTACGATAAATTTCGATAACTCTGTCAATTTTTTCTTCATCTTTTATTTTTTTGTTGTTTATTAGCCCAATAAGTTGGTCATAATAATTGCCTTTTGACAGCTCTAATGCTTTGATTAACAAAAAAGTACGCTTTTTAGTTATGATGTCGTCACCGATTTTTTTTCCGAATATTTTTGTGTCTCCAAATGCGTCTAAATAGTCATCTTGAAGTTGGAAAGCCAAACCTAAATTTTCTCCAAAGCTATATAAAATATTTTGTTCTTCAACTGTTGCGTCTCCTATGATTGCTCCGATTTTTGCAGAAGCAGCGAGTAAAACGCTAGTCTTTAGTCGTATCATTTCAATGTAGTCTTCAATTCTTACAGAAAACTCGTTTTCGTAGTCAAGATCATATTGTTGTCCTTCGCATACTTGCAAGTTTGTTTTGTTGAATACATCAGCAATGTCGTGAATATACTTGGGGTCGGCATTTGACAAATGTTTATATGCCTGAATTATCATAGCGTCTCCTGCTAAAATAGCAATATTTGTATTCCACTTTTTGTAAACAGTTGGTTGTCCCCTTCTTACAGATGATTTGTCCATTATATCGTCGTGTAGCAGAGTGCTGTTATGAAATATCTCAATGGCAAGTGCGGCAGGTAAAGCTTTTTCGTAATCTGCACCAAACATTTGTGCTGACAAAATTGTCAGTGTGGGTCTTATACGCTTACCCCCTATTGACATGGAGTAACGAATAGGATCGTACAGATTTTCGGGTTTAAATCCGTAATTAATAGCTTCAAGTGATTTGTTAAGTTTTTCTTGTATCTCTGTGTGTGTTAAAGCTTTCATTACCACGTTATTGGAGTTAAAAGTTAAAAGTAGAGACAGGGCATGCCCTGTCTGTACAAAAGTTAAAAGTACTTGCACCTATCATCGTGTGTTCGTTTCAAATAAACCTATTTTTAAAATCTTTTCAATACCATCTTCTAGAGGTAGGAGAGGGCGACCTAAAATTTCAATCATCGGTGTGTTTTCGGGTTTTCTTCTCTTCATATCTCCATCCTTTAAAGGTGGTAGGTGTACTATTTTCGACTTGCTACCAGTTTTTTCGATAACAAGTTTTGCTAGATCTAAAATTGCAACTTCGTCACTTCCGCCAATGTTAATTACATCATTGATTAACAGATCGTTTTCAAAAATTTTGTAACATGCTTCCACATTGTCGTCTATGTAACAAAAAGTTCTTGTTTGATGACCATCGCCATAAATTGTCAAATCTTCGTTACGTAGAGCTTTGTTAATGAACTTGCTTATAACAAAGTCTTTAGACTGTTTAGGACCGTATGTGTTGAAAAATCTAAATATGGTATAGTTAAGTCCATACTCTTGCCAGTAGCTTCTTAAAAATGCTTCTCCCACGTTTTTTACGATTGCGTAAGGCAGTCGGCTGTTAAGCGGGGTGGTGTAAACATTTTGAGGTATCTCTACAGGTTCTCCGTATATCTCTGACGAGCTACTATAAAAAACTCTTTTAACTCCTGTATTCTTTGCAATACTAAGAATATTTTTAATCCCCTCAATATCATTAAGCACCCAAACGGGATTTTCTTGTGTTCGTGATACTCCTACAACAGCAGCGTAATGAAAAATGTAATCAAATTTATAGCTGAGCATAACTTCGGCAATATCGTGATAGTTGTTAACATCACATTTAATAAACTTCCACATTTTTGGTCTGCTGTCGAGTGGAGGGATTTTTCCAATATTACCGGTTGAAAAATTATCAACAATGACTACATAGTTTTTTTCATCCTCCATAAGGCGATCGGCCATAGCGCTTCCAATAAACCCAGCTCCTCCTGTTACTAATATCTTTTTCAATTTCTTATTTGTAGTCCGCATGATATTATGTTACTCGTTTTTGCTTTTAAATATATAAATTTAATTTTTATTGTTGTCAAAACCAGTCTTTTCATCTTCCAAGGGCATTTGTAAAGCTGATTGTTTAAACGCCTTTGTTGTAATTGTTTTTTCGAATGTTAACAGTAGTGTTGGCAGTATAATTAGATTTGAAATCATGGCGAAAAAAAGTGTTAACCCAACAAGTGTTCCTAATGCCTTTGTTCCTCCAAATTCAGATGCAGCAAAAATAGCAAAGCCGAAAAGTAGAACTGTGCTTGTGTACATCATGCTTATTCCCACTTCACGTCTCGCAGCCTTAACCGATTCTCCTGTGTTCCAGTTCAACACTTTCATTTCCTGCATATATTTAGATAGGAAGTGAATTGTATTATCAACTGATATACCAAACGCAATGCTAAAAATAAGGATTGTTGACGGTTTGATGGGTATCCCAAAATATCCCATTAATGCCGCTGTCATTAGCTGTGGGATTAAGTTGGGTATCAATCCTATAAGCGCCATTCTCCAACTTCTAAGCAAGAATAGGAATACTAATGAAATAAATGCTACAGCAATTGCAAGGCTTGTAAAAAGATTTTTAATAAGATATTGTGTTCCTTTTGCAAAAACAATGCTTGTTCCTGTTAGAATGGTATGATATAAGCTATCGGGAAATACAGATTTTATGTCGTTTTCAATTTTTTGCGTGGCGCTTTCCATTTGCACGGTTCCAATATCATGCATTCGTAGGGTCATGCGCGTGATTTGGAATCCTGAATCGAGGAAGTTTGTAAGAATATTTTTCTGTTTCTCATCGGTTTTTAAGTATTTCGCCATTGCCAAACGTTCGCGTTCTATAGGCACTCTGTATCTGCGAGGATCCCCGTCATAGTACGATTGTCTTAGTAACTTGGCTGCTTCCGCCAATGAGTATGGTTTTGATAGCTCAGGATATTTTAAAAGTGAATCTTGAAGTGCATCAAGCTTTTTAAGTGTCTCTAATTTAAAGGCTCCTTGTGGTTCTTTTGTGTCGATTAAAATTTCGACAGGCATAACCCCATCGAAATGTTTTTCAAAAAACTTAAGGTCGGTAAGTATGGGATCATCGGGAGGAATATCGTCAACCATATATCCTGTTGTGTGAATGCGACTAATTCCAAAAATTGCTGTTACAATAAGGGCTAAAGTAACTATAAAAACAACGGGTCTGTGTTTTATAGATATCGTTTCAAGTTTATCAATAATGGATGTGGTGCGTCTTTTCTCAAGGTGTTTTATATGTCTATACTTCGGGGGTGGTAGAAAACTGAATATAATTGGAATTGAGCAAACTGCTATTAAAAACATTGCCATAATGTTTAATGAGGCAACTATTCCAAATTCAATTAATATCCCACTTGATGTCAGTATAAAAGTAGCAAATCCAGCGGCTGTTGTTAAATTACTGAGAAAAACTGCATTTCCAACCTTTGAAATAACCCTTTGTAGCGCTTTTATTTTGTTTCCATGTCGTTTATATTCAGTGTGATACTTGTTTAACATGAAAATACTATTTGGAACTCCAATTATAATGAGCACTGGGGGTATCATGCCCGTCAGAATTGTTATTTCGTAATTGAGCAATCCAAGTGTCCCGATAGACCAAACAACGCCAATGCCCACAATTAACAAAGAAAAAATCACGGCTTTGAAAGATCTGAAAAATAGAAACAGAATGGTTGCTGTTACTAAGAAAGCTAAGACGATAAACAATTTTATCTCTTCCTTAATTTTTTTGCTTATCTCCGTTCTTATGTATGGAAGTCCGCTGTAATGAAGTTCAACATTGTGTTTTTCGGCAAATTCGTCTGCTATTTTATGGACGTTGTCAACTATACCTATCCTCTTTTCTGTGTTTAATAAATCTTTATCGAGTGTTACTGCAAATAAGAAGACATTTTCAGCGCCGTTATATACAAGACCGTCATAAAAACTTAGACTTTTAAATATGTTGGTTAAGCTATCAAGTTCTTCTTGTGTTTGAACTTCTTGGGGGAATATTTTTTTAAATTCGAAAATCTGTAACGAATCATTTTTATATGGATTCACAACCTGTCCAACAGAGAGTACATCTGTAATTCCGTATTGTGACTTAATCTCTTGGGATAATTTTGAATAGTCGTTAAATCTATCTTTATTAAAAAAGTTGGGGTCTTTAACCCCAATAGCAAACATGTTTGCCTCTTCGCCAAAAACTTGCTTAAAATAAAGGTGTTCTACAAATGTGGTATCTGTCTCGGGTAGCATCTGTGCATACGTATATGCCATACGTGCATCAAAGGCTTTATATGCCATAAATGCTGTGATAAGAATGATAAATGACAATATACCAATACGATATCTTAGAATAA
>DAOOBP010000049.1:0-14063 GCA_035407925.1 Salinivirgaceae bacterium | reverse complement strand
GTATTGAAAAAGATTTTTCTGTTCTATAAATAGGTAAATATACGGTTATTCATTTTAATTTATATGTTATAGGAATGAAATATACGTTTGCAATTTCGTAAATTGTTTCGTAATTTTGTAGGGTTAATATTTTAATGTATGGCAAAAACAAAAGAAACGTTGTTATCGGAGATTCAGTCTAAGCTAAGCAGATTGATAGCGCTGTATAACAATTGTAAAGAAGCTAACGCAATGTTAACTTTGGAGATTCAGGAGATCCGGTCTCGTTTGGACGAAAAGGAGTTGCAATATAAAGAGTTAGAGCAAAAGCATATCAATTTAAAAGCAGCCCGTTCATTATCAGATACGCCTGAGAGTTCATTAGATGCCAAACAAAAAATTAACGAAATCGTGCGAGAAATTGATCAATGTTTAACACTCTTAACTCAATAGAATAGCAATAAATGGGAGACGAAATTACCATAAGAGTAAGTATAGCCGAAAGGTACTATCCCATCAAAATTGATAGTAATGATGAGGAACGTATCCGATTAGCGGCAAAGCGTATTAATGATGCTGTGCTTCAATATAAAAAAGTATATTCTGACAAGGATACACAGGACTTTTTGGCTATGGCTACCCTGCAATTCGTATCAAAATTAACCCAACTCGAGGATAATAAAACCGACAATCAACTTGTCGAAATTCTTGAAAAATTAAACTATGACCTTGATATAGCCATTGAAAAAGAGTAAAAAACGACGTTCTTATACATAACAAAATATTGCCCGCACCAATACTTTGGGGTTTAGAAAAATCAACATTACTAAACATTGGCGACAAGCTAAATTTGGCAATGACAGGCCTCACTCTTGTTTAGGCAAGAGTTTCGTAAGAAACAGTGGAAGTCAGAACCAAGGTTGCAGCGCCAGACATGTCTGAAAGGATTTTTCCTTAAATGACTAAAGAACTTTGGTGCGGGCTTTTTTTATTTATTATTAAGTGAAAACTGAGTCACACAACAATATAGCAGTACATTTAAACTCAATTATAAACTTTAATTTATCTAAACACAATGGAAATAAATCTAATAATCGTATTACTGCTCCTATCATTCACTTTAGGTGCAGCGCTTTCATATACTATATGGCAAAAAGTACTAAAGAAAAAGAGAGAGCGAATAATTACTGAAGCTCAAGCAGAAGCAGAAGTTACCAGAAAAGAGAAAATTTTGCAAGCAAAGGAAAAATTTCTGCAACTGAAAAGTGAACACGAGAAATACATAGCCGAAAAAAATTCAAAATTAACGGCGATGGAAACAAAAGCAAAGCAGCGAGAAACTGCTATTGCTCAAAAGATTGAAGAGACTAACCGTAAAAGCAAAGAGGTAGATATTATTCGCGATAACCTTACTCAACAAATGGAAATGGTTGAGAAAAAAAGCGAAGAACTTGAAAAATTACAACGGCAAACCATTGAACAGTTGGAAACTATAAGTGGGCTATCTGTCGAAGAAGCAAAATCACAATTAGTTGAATCTCTTAAAGCAGAAGCCCGAACCGAAGCTATGGCTTATATCAATGAGGTTATGGACGAGGCTAAACTAACAGCCAGCAAGGAAGCAAAGCGCGTTGTAGTACAAACTATCCAACGTGTTGCAACAGAACATGCTATAGAAAACTCTGTTACAGTTTTTCACATTGAAAACGACGAAATAAAAGGACGCATAATAGGTCGTGAAGGACGTAATATCAGAGCTTTAGAAGCTGCCACTGGTGTTGAAATAATTGTTGATGACACACCCGAAGCAATTATTTTATCAGCGTTTGATCCTGTTAGACGTGAAACTGCACGTTTAGCGCTTCATCAATTGGTAACTGACGGTAGAATCCACCCGGCACGTATCGAGGAGGTTGTTAACAGAGTTCAAAAACAGATTGAAGAAGAGCTTGTCGAAACAGGAAAAAGAACTGCTATCGACCTCGGAATACACGGACTACACCCTGAATTGATAAGACTTATAGGTAAAATGAAATATCGTAGCTCGTACGGGCAAAACCTTTTACAGCACAGCCGCGAGGTAGCAAACCTATGTGCTATAATGGCGTCAGAGCTTGGACTAAACAGCAAATTAGCCAAAAGAGCTGGTTTACTCCACGATATAGGCAAAGTGCCTGATGATGAGCCAGAACTACCACACGCAGTACTCGGAATGAAATTGGCAGAAAAATATAAAGAGAAACCCGAAGTGTGCAACGCCATTGGTTCACACCACGAAGAGGTCGAAATGACAACTCTGCTTGCTCCAATTGTACAAGTGTGTGATGCTATTTCAGGAGCAAGACCCGGCGCACGGCGCGAGGTTGTTGAGTCTTACATAAAAAGACTTAAAGAACTTGAAGATCTTGCACTTAGCCATAACGGTGTATTAAAAACTTATGCTATTCAAGCAGGAAGAGAGTTGCGAGTTATAGTAGGAAGTGATAAAGTATCAGACAAAGAGGCTGAAACACTCTCTTTCGATATTGCAAGAAAAATTCAAGACGGTATGACATATCCCGGACAGATAAAAGTCACTGTGATTAGAGAAACACGTTCGGTAAACTATGCGAAATAGTGCATTCTGAAGTTGATTTTTGAAAAGTCTTTATCGACTTTAATCTTGTAAACACTGTTCTTTTACAAGGAGATAAGGTAAAAGTTTTTATTGCAAAAAAGCAGCTATGGTAAGTAATATACAAATGGTTGATTTGCAAAGACAATATCAACGTATTAAGGAAGAGATAAATAGCGCTATAGCAACTGTTGTTCAGTCTGCAAACTATATTAACGGAGCTGACGTTAAGCTATTTGCCAATAACCTTGCTAACTATCTTAATGTCAAGCATGTTATACCAGTTGCTAACGGAACTGATGCTCTGCAAATTGCACTAATGTCGTTGGGAATTGGTCCCAAGGACGAGGTGATTACACCCGATTTTACCTTTATCGCTACCGTTGAAGCTGTTGCACTGCTGGGAGCAACGCCTGTTTTAGTTGATGTCAATAAAGATGACTTCAATATTGACACAAACAAAATCGAAGCCCTGATTACAAAAAACACAAAAGCAATTTTACCTGTTCATCTTTTTGGTCAGTGTGCCAACATGGATTCGATAATGGAAGTTGCAAAAAAATACAATCTTTTTGTAATTGAAGATACTGCCCAAGCAACTGGCTCAGAATATAAAGGGAAAAAGTATTCTGGCAAAGCAGGTACGATAGGCAATTTTGGTTGCACATCATTTTTTCCATCAAAAAACCTTGGATGTTTCGGTGATGGAGGGGCTATTTTTACAAACGACAGCGACTTAGCCGCTAAGGCACAAATGATTGCCAATCACGGCTCAAATGTTAAGTACTACCACGAACTAATAGGAGTAAACAGCCGATTAGACACAATACAAGCTGCTGTTTTAAACATAAAACTTAAATATTTAGACGAATACAATTTTCTGCGACAGAAATCAGCCGAAGTATATGACAATCTGTTTCAAAATCAGGAGCATATAAAAATACCGCACAGAAATATTTTCACAACTCATATTTTTCATCAATATACGATTCTTGTTCCCGAAGGAGAGAACGTAAAATTACAAGCAGCATTAAAAGAAAAGGGTATTCCATCAATGATATACTATCCTGTTCCTATACACCAACAAAAGGCATTTAATCAGAATAATTACGATACATATCAATTTCCGGTTAGCAACATGTTGTCAAAATGTGTAATTTCGTTACCAATGCATACCGAGTTAACAATGGAACAACAACATTTTATTGCTAATTACGTTATTAAATACTTCAGTAAATAATATGCAAAACGTTTTTGTACATCCCTCATCTTATGTCGATGAACCTTGTCAAATTGGTGAGGGAACTAAGGTTTGGCACTTTTCGCATATTATGCAAAACTGTAAAATAGGGAGTAATTGTAATATTGGTCAGAACGTTGTGGTATCACCCGAAGTCGTTCTCGGCAATAACGTTAAAGTTCAGAATAATGTGTCGATATACACAGGCGTTATCTGCGAAGATGATGTTTTCTTGGGTCCAAGCATGGTATTTACGAACGTTACAAATCCGCGGAGTGCAATTGTAAGGCGCGATGAATACAAATCCACTTTGGTCAAAAAAGGCGCAACCATAGGAGCCAATGCCACAATTGTTTGCGGAGTAACAATTGGCAAATATGCATTTATCGGAGCGGGAGCCGTTGTTACAAAAGATATCCCTGATTATGCCTTGATGGTGGGAAACCCCGCAAAACAGACAGGCTGGATGAGCGAAGCAGGACACAAACTCACTTTTAACGATAAAGGTGTTGCGGTCTGCCCCGAAAATAAAGAAACTTATTTATTGGAAAACAATGTCGTAAAAAAATATTAATTATTATGCTACGTACCTATTTTTTTATTCCAGCCTCTAAACCACGGTTTATTGAAAAAATGCAAACCATTGTCGCCGACACGTTTGTTTTTGATTTCGAAGATGCAATTGCCGAATCAGAAAATGAAGTTGCATTTGAAAACATAAAAAAGATCAAAAACGTTGAACAGTATTGGGTTAGACCACGCCTGTTTAATCACAACGAGGAGATAAACAACTCACAACTAAAGAGATTGTTCAGTTTAGGATTTAAAAATTATGTTTTGCCTAAAATAAGCACACCTGAGGAACTACAAAGCATCTATAATATTTTTGATTACTACGACACAACCGATATTCAATGGATATTATTGATAGAAAGCCCGTTGTCTCTAATAAATATCCCTCATTTCTTCAGTGAACCAACGTTTCCAATTAAAGGTATTGCACTTGGAGCGCAAGACTACGTCGCAAAAACTAATATGTGTTATACACACGAAGAGATAAGCTGGGCAAGAAAAGCTGTGCTTAATGCGGCATACGCATATAATGTGGAAGCTATTGACTTTGCAAGTATGAATATCGGAGACATTAAAGAGTTTGAAAACGAAGTGTTAACAGGCTTTAAAATGGGATACACCGCAAAAATAATCGTTCATCCAAACCAACTGCAAGTTGTAAAAAACATTGAGTATTACAACCAAGCGGAAATTGAAAGAGCCGTAAAAATCAGCAAACAAATTGATTTTTCACAACTTAATGATTTTTCGATTGTAGTTGTAGATGGCAAACTATACGAAAAGGCACATTTGAAAAGAATAGAACGTATAATAGAGTACGCCAAAAGCAAAAACTTGATTTAGTAACATAATTTATAACACTACATTTTGAAACGATTTGCAATGATTGGTGTTGCTGGATTTATTGCTCCCAGACACCTTAAAGCAATTAAAGATACTAACAATCAGCTTGTTGCAGCGCTTGATCCATTCGATAGCGTTGGTATAATCGACTCGTATTTCCCCGAATGCGATTTTTTTGTTGAGTTTGAACGGTTTGACAGACACGTTGATAAGCTAAGAAGAAAAGGAGAACCAATAGACTATGTATCAATATGTTCACCAAACTATCTCCACGATTCGCATATTAGATTTGCCTTACGACAAGGAGCAACAGCAATTTGCGAGAAGCCTTTAGTTTTAAACCCATGGAATATTGAAGCTCTGATTGATTTACAAAAAGAGTATGACAAAAAAATATACACCATACTGCAATTAAGACTTCACCCTGCCATTGTAGCCTTAAAAAAACAAATAGAAAGCAATGAAAACAAGGTTTATGACATTGATTTAACATATATTACAAGCAGAGGAAAATGGTATGACTATTCGTGGAAAGGCGACATTACAAAATCAGGAGGCATTGCAACAAACATTGGCATTCACTTTTTCGACATGTTAACATGGATTTTTGGCAAAGTAACAAACAGTCATATTCACTTGCGAGAAGAACATAAAGCCTCTGGTTATTTAGAGCTTGAAAAAGCAAACGTAAGGTGGTTTTTAAGTATCGACAGCAACGATTTACCGAAGCAAGTTAAGGAAAAAGGACAGCGTACCTACCGCTCAATAACTATTTCAGGCAAAGAAATAGAGTTTAGCGACGGATTTACAGACTTACACACAGAGACTTATAAAAATATACTGAATGGACAAGGTTATGGTCCCGAAGACGCACTCGGTTCTATCGAAATTGTGCATCAAATTAGGAATAAGATAATTACAAATATTGGCGAAATCCACCCAATTGTAAAGCAAAAATATATTTAAAAACCTAAACCGCTGGGGTTTACAATTTAATTTTAATTGCCCACGAATATGGCTTCTGATAAAATTCTTTGGTTTGAAGAGTTGTCATCTACGAATAAAACGGCATGGGAATATATTGACAAACAATCGGGATTTTGTGTAGCTACAGGCTTTCAAAGTTCGGGTAGAGGTCAGTCAGGCAATAGTTGGACATCAGAACCTAACAAAAACCTTTTAGCAAGTTATATTTTTACTTTAGACATAAAACCGGCGGAATGCTTTGCAATATCTATGATTACATCTCTGGCAGTAGTAAATTTATTAAATTCGTACAGTTGCGCCGCCAAAATAAAATGGCCCAACGATATTATTGTGGATAACAAAAAAATTGCCGGTATATTGATAGAAAACATCGTATCAGGCGATAAGATTGAAAAAAGTATAATTGGCATTGGATTAAATCTCAATCAAATAGAATTTGCTGGATTACCAAGTGCAACAAGCTTAAAACTAGAACTTAGGAATGATTTTGATATAAAAACAATTGCAAGCGAGCTACAACGTTACTTAATCTCTGGGTTTGAAAACAATAAAGAACCATCACAAGAGCTAAAAAAATCATACTTTGAACTACTTTTCAGGAAAGATAAAGCAATATACAGAGACAACAATTCAAGTTTTGAAGGAAAAATAATAGATATTGATTTTGATGGTGCATTAAAAATTCAGAAAAGCGATAATTGCATCAAATCATATTACTTTAAAGAGGTTCAAATGTTGTATTAACTTGAATTGTGTAAATAAATTACACAATCATCTTTTTCTTAGTTAAATTAATTTAGTAAAAATCAATATTTTTGGTATTTTTGCAAACTTGTTTATAAAATGGTTTTATTAATGAGAGAGACAAACACCAATAATGAACTAAATTTCACTGAGGTATTAAAAATCATCCTAAAACACTGGAAGATATTAACGTTCACTTCAATCATAGGTGGTGTGATAGCATTTATTGTCTGCTTGATAGTTCCGCAGAAATTCAAATCAACCGTAACCGTTTTTCCTGCAAATTTAGGTGGTGTATCGCAAATACTAACAGATGCAAAAGGCGGTGGTAATAAGGATTATATGGCGTTTGGCGAAGAAAATGAGTTAGAACAACTACAGCAAATACTACACTCCAACGAAATAAGGGATCAAATAGCAAGCGAATTTCAATTGTTAGATCATTACAAAATAGACACAGACTCTAAATATCCTAAAACTCAGCTTAATAACAAATTTAAGAAAAATGTATCTATCAAAAAAACAAGATTTCAATCGATAGATATTGAGGTTTACGATACTGACCCCCAAATGGCTGCCGATATAGCAAACCGAATAGCCGATTTAGCCGACACTGTCTATAAAAACATTCAATCTGACAGAACGCAAGAAGCACTAAAGATAGTTGAACGAGAATTAGAATCCGCGAAAGCGTATGTTCAACAAATTGAAGACTCATTAAATAAAATACGGCTCATGGGAATTAACAACTATCGTGCCGAGGCAGAGGTTTACAATGCGGCATACGCAGAAGCTTTAGCTGCAGGAAAAAATAGCGGATTAAAAGCCCTTGAGAAAAAAATTGAAACATTATCTAAATATGGAGGAGCCTCTTTGTCTTTACTTGGCGAGCTTGAGTTAGAGCAAAAAAGGGTTTCGCTTTTAAAAGACAAACTTTTGGCTGCACAAGTGAATGCAGAACAAACAATATCAATTAAATATGTAGTAAACAAAGCAACTCCCAGCGAAAAAAAATCGTTTCCTATTGTTTGGGTAACAGTATTTTTATCATGGTTGTTAACCTTAGTTATGGGAATGTTTGCTGTAGTACTTATCAAACGAGCTAAATAAAAAACATCAAAATAAAACAGACAAAATATGGAAAGCATTTTCAGCAATAAAAACATCCTGCGCATTTTTTCAAAATGGTGGAAACACATTGTGGTAATAACAATTTTAGGAACAGTAGTCGTAGGGGCATCTACATTTTTAATAAAGCCCAAATACAAATCGCTTGCTGTCGTATATCCCCAAAATCTTGGAGCTTTTTCTGAAGAGACTTACACCGAACAGATGGTTCAAATATTAAACTCTAAAGATATTGCTACAGAAGTTATACAAGAACACAAACTTGCTGAACACTGGAGTATTCCAAAAGACCACAAAAATTACAAAGCTAAAGTTTTTGATTATTACTCTGATTTCATATCTATTCGGAAAACGCCTTACGAATCGGTTGAAATTTCAGCGCTTGATGTTGATCCAAATTTGGCTTGCGATATAGTTAACTCAATATTAAAACACTACAATGATAAAGTAAAAGTGTTACATAGGGAAAAAGTGTTAGAATATATAAATGTAAATGAAAAACAGATAGCTAATTTTGAAGAGAAAACAGAGATATCTAAAACATTCTTGGGAGAAATAATAAAAAAATCAGGAAATAAAGATTTTGCAAAAATAGTTGAGCTTGGAAAAGGGGAAAATAAATTAGAAAGCAATAGAGATAGTTATACTACACGTAGATTATTGCTTCAAACAAAAAATCCCGACTTAGATTTTGATATTGTTAAAGGTTACGGTACAGAATTTATACACTATTTTAAAATTTACAGAGAAGAAATTTCCTTATTAGCGGATTTTAAAGTCGAAACGGAAAAACTTAAAATTGAAGCGGAGAAACAAATTACATATTATGCAATGATTTCCTCTCCATACGTTGCCGACAAAAAACACTCTCCAAAAAGAATTCCTATAGCCCTAATTGGAGGGCTTTCCGTATTGCTAATCTGTTTTATAACTATAAGTATAATTGAACGAAATTCGACACATTCGTTAAATCAATAACAAGTAGTGTTCAAAAACAAGATACTTATCTATTACATAAGTGCTTTTATTGTTTTAGCGCTGGCTGCGTTTTTTGTGTCAATTGAGAGGTACTATTTTGCAGCTATTCCTTTCGGTATTGCTATTTTAATTATAGCGCTTTACTCGCTTGACAATTTGATGTATGTCATTGCATTTTTAACGCCACTTTCCGTTCAGTTGCGTTTTTTTGCTGATGTAGATAACGACTTAAGCTTACCTATTGAGCCTATTATAATTGGTATATTCTTATTGATGCTATATAAGCTCGTATTTGAAAGAAATTCGTTTAACAAAAAATTATTAACGCACCCCGTATCTATTGCCATTTACATAAACTTAATCTGGATTGCTATAACCTCATTGACCAGCACAATGCCCTTAGTATCTTGGAAATTTACCATTTCCAGAATGTGGTTTTTAGCAGCTTTTTACATATTGGCTTCACACCTATTTGTCAATAAATCAAGTATTTACAAGTATTTTTGGTTATATACATCTTCTTTCATAATAGTTATTGCATATACGTTAATACGGCAAAGCAGCTACGGATTTTTTGACAAACAAGCGGCAAACTATATGGTGACACCACTGCTACCTGACCACACTTCGTATGGAGCTATATTGGCAATGTTAATACCATTTATTTTATTTTGCGCATTTAACAGAAGGTTTCATTTATCAAAAAAACTATTAATGTTTGCTGTAGGAATAATATACATATTGGCATTAATTTTCTCATATACTCGTGCCGCATGGTTAGGAGTAGCAGCAAGTGTAGCTCTGTTTATTTTGTTAGCTTTAAAAATAAAAGGGCGAACTATTGTTCTGATAGGAGCAGTTTTAACAATAGTTATTCTGGCATTTTCGACAGAAATAATGATGAGCCTTGAAAAAAACACTCAAAGCTCATCGGACAATCTAAGCGAACAATTAAGTTCCGTAACAAATATAAGTACCGACGCTTCTAACCTCGAACGTATTAACCGTTGGAATTCAGCAATACGAATGTTCAATGAACGCCCAGTATTTGGCTTCGGACCTGGAACATACATGTTCCAATACGCTCCGTATCAAATCTTTAGTGAACGTACAATAATTAGCACCAATTTTGGTGATGTCGGAAATGCACATAGCGAATTTCTGGGACCATTGGCTGAATCTGGAGTGTTGGGAACTGCCACCTTTACCTTGATTTTAATAATCATAGGAACAACTACTTTTAGAATATACCACAAAGTAAAAGAACGAGAAGCCAGACTTCTCTCAATGGCTCTATTTCTGGGCTTACTAACACACTACGTACACGGTTTTTTGAACAATTTTCTTGATATTGACAAATTTTTGTTCGTGTTTTGGGGATTTACAGCTGCTATTGTAGCAATAGATGTTAGATATACAAAAGATAATGCTGACAATTAACAATTAACAATGTGCAATGAAATTATGTACAGACAGTGTATGAGCTGTCTCAACTTTACAAACTTTCCACTTTTACCTTTTAACTCATCTTTCTAACTTCTAATTTAATAAAAATGGATTTGTTTAGAAATAGATTTTTTTTGCTTTCCATTTTATCGTCGATGATAGTAATAGTTTCGGCTATTATATTGGAGAAATTTTGGTTACTTGCTCTTCCTATTGCGCTGATGCTATTTTATATAGCAGTAAAACAACCATCGTTTTTTGGAATACTATTAGTTATATCAGTTGCTTTTAGCTTTCCTTTATCAGACATTGTACAAGACCTATCATTCGACATTTTTTTAATATCTGAAATATTGATAATAGCATTACTGTTTCTATTAATAGTGCAATTGATATATACAAAAAAGATTGATAATGAATTTATTAAACATCCTGTTACTATTGCCATTATGATATATTTATCTTGGACGTTAGTAACCTCACTATCAAGCACCATGATATTGGTTTCATTGAAACATTTCGCAACCCGATTCTGGTTTATTACTGCATTCTACTATTTTTTTTATCACTTATACGCACAAAAATCTGACAGGATAACTAACTTGATAATAACATTTTCTATTTCCACACTTTTAGTGATATTTTATGCAATTGGACGAGAATACTATTATAACATGGAGATAAAAAAGATTGCTTATTGGGCAGCCAATCCTTTTTACAAAGATCATACATCTTATGGAGCTACACTTGCAATTTATTTACCTTTTTTAGTTGGCTTTTCGTTCAACAAGTCTATTTCAAAAAACAAACGGTTTATTTTAAAAATAATTACCTTTATATTTATTGTTGGGATTGTACTGAGTTATACTCGCGCGGCGTGGGCAAGTCTTTTAGGAGCTGCGGTCATATATTTAATTATCAGGTTAAAAATAAAACCCTATATTTATATTACAGCAATTTTACTATTAGCAATAGCAATACAAGGCTCGATATTCTCAATAGTTAAACAAAATAAACAAGAGTCGTCTATAGAATTATCTGAGCACTTTAAATCAATTTCTAACATAACTAATGATATGTCAAACCTTGAACGCATAAATCGTTGGAAATGCGCGTATAAGATGTTTGAAGAAAAGCCGTTTTTAGGCTTTGGGCCTGGAACATATACGTTTAATTATGCTCCATATCAAATGTATTCCGACAAAACACCAATAAGCACAAATGCTGGTGACATGGGTAATGCTCATAGTGAGTATTTAGGAGCTTTAGCCGAATCGGGGATTTTTGGTTTAATAACATTTCTCGCTATTATAATACTCACATCGATAAAAGCCATTAAACTGTACTATAGGCTGACAGACAAAAAGATGAAGCTGTGGGTTATATGCGCATTTATCGGATTGGTTTCATACTACTTACATGGATTAGTTAACAACTTCCTCGACACTGATAAAATTTCTCTACCTTTCTGGAGCTTTTTAGCTATAATTGTCTATGTTGATATTCAATCAAAGCGTGTCAACAATCCTAATTTGGAAACTCTAAAGCAAGAATAGTAATATCATCAATATAAGAACCTTGCCCTTTGAAAGACTCTAATTCATCAATTATATTAGAAATAACATCATCAATAACAGCTGTTTGAATTAGCTCATGTTCCATAAATGCAGTGCCGAACTCTTCCATTTTCTCATTTTCAAGTTCAATAATTCCATCTGTAAACATAATTACTCTAGAACCTTGAGTAATATACTCACTTCCAACTGTCATGGATGGAATAAAATCTAACATGCCAATACCTATACTTCCACTTTGTAAAAACTTTATCTCCTTAAGTCCCGCCTGATATAAAATAGGTGGATTATGTCCTGCATTAATGTATGTCAACTTCTTGCTTTGTGAATTATATTCGCCTATAAAAAGTGTAATAAACTTCTCACCGTTGACATTATTCATAACACGCTGATTCAGCTCATGAACAATCTCATCTAATTTTAGATTTGCTGCAAGTAGCGCGCGGACATTGGCTTGAAAATTAGACATAAGCAGCGCAGCAGAAATTCCTTTTCCTGAAACATCTGCAATACAAAAACCGTATCTATGATCGTTTATTTGAATGACATCATAATAATCGCCACCAACCTCAAAGTGTGGTAAATAACAAGCTGCAGCAATTATATCTTCATTGTTTGGAAGTGAAGAGTGGCTGGGGATTAGCATCGACTGCACACGACTTGCTAAATCTAACTCCTTCTTTATAATCTCTTGACGAAGATTTTGATTGTATAAATTCCTATTCTCAATAGCAACCGCTACAATGTTTGTCATTGTTTGGATAAAATGTAGGTGTTTTATCGTAGGACTCATTCCAACACGTTCCTCTTCTATATCTCCAATTAAAAGATAAGCTAAAGGTCGCTCATTATGAAATACAGGGATAAGAACGTCAAAAACCGTTAACTGATGATTAATAGCATTGGTAAGACTGGTAATTTGATTATAGTAAGTAAAATCGTCGGGAACCTTTATTTCATCTATTACTTTGCGGTCAACACCACTCGATAAAATACGCTCCCACTTCTCGTTGTATTGATATAAAAGAACCTTACCTATATTAAGCTCATCTTTTAATATACTAAGATATTTATCCAATATTTCCTCAACGGGTTGATTTTCGTTGATTGCTATTGTCAATTTAAGTAAAAAATCGAGTTTGAAGTTGCAAAATTGCAGCCTCCTTAACGATGCCTTTTTACCCGATTCTGAAATGTGTCTTTCGATTTCCATAGGTTACATTGATTTCTAAACCCAACTAATCCATAAAAATAACTCATATTAATTGCAATTGCAAGATTTACGCCTTAAACAATTCGAAATTTCTACTTTTTTATTAAGAAAACTCAAACATTTGTTTAAACAATACACAAACAAACTAGCTTAGTTATGTCACTCTTAGGCTTAAAAATAATTAAGTATGATTATTATGATACAATATTTACCTAACTCGTTCAGCATAAGAGTAGTCTGCTGTATTTACTCGTATTACATCACCAATATTAATGAAAAGAGGAACTTTAACATTTGCACCTGTTTCAACGGTGGCATCTTTCAGAGCTGTTGACGAAGCTGTATCACCTTTCAAACCGGGCTCTGTATATGTAACTTCAAGCTCGACTGTGATTGGCAACTCTGCTGTTAAAGGAGTCTCTGTTTCGGCATGAAATACTATTTCTACATCTTCCCCCTCTTTCATAAGATCGGGCGATGAGATCAGTTTTTCATCAATCAAAACCTGTTCATATGTCTCTTTATGCATAAAAACAAATCCTGCCTCTTCTTTGTAAAGATATTGGTAAGGTCTTCTTTCTATCCTCACTATATCTATCTTAGCTCCTGATGGGAAAGTATTATCTATTACACGACCATTTTCTAGGTTTTTTAGTTTAGTACGAATAAAAGCTGGACCTTTCCCCGGTTTTACGTGTTGAAATTGAACTACTTGATATAATCCATCACGAAACTGAATTGTTA
>DAOOBP010000048.1:0-14380 GCA_035407925.1 Salinivirgaceae bacterium | reverse complement strand
TTGTGCGAATAGTTGAAAATAAATACAAAACAACCTTTTATTTTTTGTTGTTAGTGGTTTTGTTTTCATTTTCAAATAAATTACCGTTTGCAGCTTTTGCCATTGCTTCGCTTGCTTTGTCGCTTGCTTTGTTTTGTTGCTCTTTTGCCTTTGCCTCCGCCTTTGCGTCCTCAAATGGTTTTACGAAAGTCTCCTGTACGGTTGTTGTACCCTCTTTAATTGCATTTGCAGTCGCCCGCAATTCAAAGACTTTAGCTTGGTCGATTTCGTTAATACTATTTATGTCTAAATAGCTTAAAACTTGCTCCTCCGATACACCAATTTTTTTAAAGTAAATAATGATGTTTTGCCTGCTTTGCTCCAAATCAATCGACTGCCCGAGCGCAACCTGTTTAACTTCATTAATTACTTTTTTCGTTATCGCCTTTGGAATTACCGCTAACACGGCATTTCTAAAAGCAATTGAAGACGCCGCATTGCCTGTAACAACCTGCATATCTTCCGAATAAGTCCGCCCAAATTTGTCTGTTATACGCCTGTTAACTTCCTTGCTAACAGCGTAATTTGTTTCCAAATCGTGACAAATAGCCTGCGCCGTAATCATTTTGCCGTCATTGCCTGTTATTCGTGTTTGAACTCTAATATTTCCCCATGCGCCTGCAATTATTTCTGCCATACGGACGGACAAACCCTCGATAACATTTTCCTGTCCATTTGCGCCCCTGCGCCTTAAAACATAGAAACAATCCTCAGCGGTCTCTTTGTCCATTTTGGCATAAGTAGCAATCTTATTTAATGCCTCGTTAATATCTCGGGGGTATTTCTTTGCGGTGGCTATCTGTATATCAACCTCCGCCCGATTAATAGCCTCCAAAACTTCAACCGATTTAACTTCGATTATACCATCTTTTTCTACTCTGTTGTTTTCCATAATCATAATAATTTTTAAATAGTTAATATAAATGTTTAGTTAATTCTAATTCGTTCGTGTTATTACAACCGTATCATTACTGCGGTCGATTTTGCTTGTAAACCTTTTTTCACAAATCATTTGAATACGTGAGCGACAATTCACAATGTAGTCATATCTACTTAAAGGAAAGCTCACGCTTTGCCCGACTTCAAGGCTGTTAATTGCGCCTCTTACACTCTGTTTTTTTTGCTTTGTTTTTTCCATAATAAAAATTTAAAGTGTTAATATTTGTTTGATTAATACATTACAAATATACAATGTTTGTTTGAACCATGCAAATTTTTAAGCAAAAAAATGACACAAAAAGCAAAATTTAAAATCATTCTAAATAAAAAACCCTCTCAAAAATATACATTTCGAGAGGGCAAACACTTATAAATCAAACTTATGGGCGTAGAGTTTATGAGTAAAACTGCCAATAAGAAACACAAATATAAGATAATAAATTTATTTAAAAACGATTTTCGTTTGAATTTCTTTTATACTTTCAAATCCTTTGTTAAAATCCCCATTGTAGCATACGCCGTGCGTGGTGTCAATTTTTGTAAATAAATTTTCCATATTTGCAATTAAATTTATAAGTTGTTTGTTTTGTTTAATGGTGCAAATATAGCGAAATTGTTTTAATTTAGAGGGGGAGGGGGGAGGGATGCAATAAAAATATCGTTTATTTTTGTCATGTATTCGCCCGAATAAGCGTCAGCGTCTTCCATGTGATAATACAAGTTGCTTATAAACTCCAAATTGCCCCCTTGTTCTTCCAAATAGCTTGTAAATATCGGGTCATCAGGTTTGTTCATAAACTTACAATTCCATACTTTTATATTACTGCTATAATCGCCAATCTCAATACCTCCGTGTTGCAAGTTTCTAAAAATGCAATTATTAAAAGTTATATCCGTCTGTTGTTCAATACTTGCAATCCTGTTAATACCTAAAAACTGACAATTATTGAAAATTGCGTTATTTCTTAATTCAAAAGAATAAGCATACATGTTTGTATGTGGATTTATAAATATGCAGTTATCAAAGATAACGCCACCGCTATTTAGCCTGTATAAAAATTGTTGTGAGTTTCTAAACACACAATTTGTAAATTTAACCACCCCCTGAGCGTTTTGTGTTAAACCGTCATGCGACAAATTTTCAAAAACGCAATCAATAAAATGAAAATGATTAAAATTAAATAAAGAAATATCGCAATACTTAAAATAAAGTTTTGAAAATTCTATGTCGCATTTTGTCATATATCCTACCATGACAGAACCCGCAGGAATTACTATCGGGTTGACTGCAAAGTCGGTGCTTGGTGCTGAAAAATATACAGTATTACCCTCGCTAAACCATTTATACTCTTCGCTATTTTCAATATTATTGATACTGTAGGCTTTTGTTATTCGTGTGTCGCCTGAGTCTATATAGCTATCTGGGATATTTCTTTGAAATAAAAAATCAATATCATACATAGACCGAGTAAATTGATATACTTTTGTATAACCTGCCGTTTTGGTAATATTAGTTATATCGTCTCCGCCGTCAAAAATTGTCTTTTTGTAGCCCTGATCTATTTTATCTGCATAACCTAAAACTTTAACGTTTAAAAGGTCATTTTGACTATCAAAATACTGCAATCCTGCGTCTTTATATGTGCCATCTTTAAACATCAAAACTTTGTCACTTTTGGCATTCATAAAAGCCATGTATGGACTTCCGTAGGGGTCTTCAATAGAACCATCGCCCCCAAATTGTTGAGCGGTCGGACTAACATAAACTAGTCTATTGGCATCGCCCCCGCCGCTATCCTGCAACGCCTGTATTGCCTCATCTTGCTGTTGGTCTTTTAACTGAATATCCGATATTTGCGTATCGTGGGTTTCATCTTTAGCTTGCAACGCTGCAATTGCGTTATTTATTTCTTCATTGTCGAAGTTTAAAATTAAATTTTCGAGTTCTTTGTCATTGTCATATATCAATTGTGCGGCAGCCTCGCCTGTCATTCCGTTTTGTATTTTCTCTATTGTCATGACTTTATAATGTTTTTTTATTTATATTCAATCTAATTAAATGTAACAGTATATATATATATACATTAAGGATAATTTTCGTCTCCACCGATAACCAACTCGCCCTCCTGTTCTTCCAAATCAAAATCGTGGCTTGCGGGGCTATATCTCCAAATACCGTCCGCCACCCAAAAATGACTGTTATTCCAATTTCCTGTTTTTAAAATCCACTCGAGACAATTCATTCCGTAGGTTGTTAAAAATAGTACATTTGAGCCTGTGACTAAATCTCTACATAGCCAATAGGCGTCACACGGCGCAGGCTCTTTTTGTAAGATAGGAGCTTCATTGTAAGCGCACACGCCGATATATTTAGCATTTTCAGGAATAGACAAAATACATTCTACATAATTACCTCCGCCAAATTGATAGGATATAAATTGCTGATTTTCGTCAAAGTAAACCACCCCCGCATAATTACTATTTTGTTTTATTAAACCTGTGTAAAAATACGCTATATCTGGTTGTATTTCTATCAAGTTCGCACATCTTTTATATTCGTATTCAATTGGCACAGGGGGGAGGTTGCTTGGTGTTTGTGTGTTTTCGCCAAAAGACAATCCCTGTTCAACTTCCTGCATTTGCAACGGTGCAAACATCGGCATGGGCGCACTTTCGTACTGTGAAAAATCTTGTACGTTCGGAGTTGGAATATACGGATTTTCAACTCCGCCCGTCTTTGTGTAAGCTCCATTTGTAAGCTCAAAATCTACATCTAACATTTTTACTTTTACGGTAATTGTAAAAGAACCCGCCCCCCCTTGTCGCAAACTAAAAGTAAATAATTGTGTGTTTGGGTTTCCGTCTTGGGGTTGTATAAACCAATTATTTTTACTTGTTAAATTAAACGATTTTTGTCTGCTATCAAAACAAAAATCCAACTGTGCGGGACTAAGAAACAGCTCGCCAATAGGACAAATCTCAGGGGCAAATCGTGAAGTCTGAAAGCCTTTGTAATACTCTTTGTCTCTATATGTGCCTTCCTTATCTATATGTGCGGGCGTTCCGCTCGTCCACAAAAAGCCCGCCGCCTGTTTCTTTGCGCTAAATTCACAAAGCCGCCCATCTATATCAACAGGCTTGTCGCCTTTTTTTGACACTTTCATCATGCGCTCCGCTTGCAAAAAACCTGTTGCAACGCCATTACTTTGCACACACGACACCCAATCCTCTCTATACCAAAATGAAACGAACCCCACCCTGTCTAACACGTTATTATCGACTTCAAAAAGAGGATATTTTGATTTAGCAGTAAAAGTAAGTTTATAGCCTGCGCCGTCTTGGGTTTGTTTCTCTATTCCGATAGCAGCACCGCCGTCCGCTCCAAAAGTGTAAAACTTATCTGTATTTAGTCTAAATAAGATTACAAAACGCTCTGTTAATGCTGAATGTAAGTAACTGTTTTTTTCTGCGCTAAACTCTGAAACAAAACTTTCAACCGTATGGGTGTAGCCGTCCACGCCTTTGTATTTTGCAACTTCAATAGGTGCTGAGACTTCAATAAATTGAATATAGCGCAATATATCTGTCACATAACAACTATTCATGTAATTTTCTTTGTCTCTATACACGTAGCCGTCAAATTCCGATATAGGCAATATATAAATATTGCTAATCCCACTTAAAGAATAATCACATTTATTTGTTAGTAAATCCATACGTTAATAAGATAAAAAACCCCTGCGCCGTCAAAGTTGGCACAGGGGCAAAAGAAACATACTTATAAAAAATTACGTTATGGAAAATTTACGGATTTACTTGTCCGCTTTCGTGGATTGGCGTTATAACGTCTTCCGTTTCAACAAGTGGAGCAATTTCATTGCTTAATCCTTGTTGTATCATTGTCCAGCCAGATGCATCGGCGTCGGCTGCACCGCTGTTATAATCAAAACCACCTGCGGGGGCTGTTAGTCCATTAACACGTCCCAAAACCATGATGCGCCCCGACTTGTCAACTACAATAGCAATGAATTTGCCTAAGCTCAAGGCGTCCCCCTCGTTCAACACGTCAACATCGTACTGATTTAGCACGGCGTTAACTGTATGTTGACGATATTTGCCACCGTTACCACCCACCAATAAAGCGTCTGAAAAACTTATCGTATTTTCTGAACCGTTTATTTTGTAAAACTTTTCGCCTGTGGGTAAAGTAATAATTGTGATTAAACCGTCACTATTTCGTGTGTATCTAATAACATTCCCTGTCACTGTGGTATCCTCTGTGGGCGGGTAATAGTTCGCCAAATATAAAGCACGTGCGCCCGCCACGCTGTATCTACATGCTTTATCTTCTAAACTTTTTGTTAACTTACAACCTGCCATTTTATTAATTAATGTTTAAAATGTTAATAAATAAATTTAGTCTAAATAAGAATAACAAAGAAACAAAGTAAATCCTGTTACGGATTTACTTGTATCTCTCCTTTGTCATTTCTTTGATTTAACGTAACAACCGCCGAGTTATCGGTGTCGGTTATCGTAACAACCACCTGCCCAACTCGTGGGTCACGGTTTCCTGTGTTGTCGCTTGCTACAACTTTGAAAGTTGCAACGCCGCCCGTGTCGGTTAATTTTGTTACTGTAAATCCGCTACCTGTCGCATTGAATGTAAAGGTGTCGGTCGCCTTTTTCGATGTAGCTTTAAACTGTTTTTCCTCGCCTGCTTGTGCAAATACTAAACTGTTAGGTGCTAAATCTATAATCGGTTTTGCTTTTCCGCCAAACCCTCCTTGTGCGGTCGTTTCTGTTACTTTGTTAGAGCAAATAACAACCTCGTCATCAAAAGGAATAGCAAACCCAAGACGCAACCTGCCTTTGATCCATATTTTGTTGTCCATTGGTTTAGGAAAATTGCCGAGTTCAACATCGTCAAGGTCTCCCATTAGGTCGGTCAAAAGTAAAGCGTTTGAACTATCATAAATGATAAACGTTTTGTCGTTTAGCCCTTTGACAGGCACAAACTCCGCACCCATGTAAAACATTTTAGGGTTGCGTTTGTCGGTGTCGTCAATTGTCCAATTAACACCGATTACCATGTTGTTAGCCTCTGCCAGCTCCATACGCAACTGACGGCGAGCTTTGTACGAACCCAAAATAAAGAGACTACCTGCGTCCTCCGCCTGCAATACTCTTTCTGGAGTTGCTAAATATGCTGCTTCAATAGCTTGCTTTACAGTAGTGAAATTGTTTTGCAATCTAATTGCATCGGGGGAGGTCAAAAGTTGCTTCACAAAACCATTAAAATGATTAGGGTTGACACTTTCGTCTCCTGCAATTATAAGCTCTTCAATTTCATTGCTTAATCCCATTGCGATTAAAGCAAGTGTAGCCCCCTCAAGCTCGGCGGGGAGGCTCTCATTTTTTGCACCCTCTGAAAGTTCGTACAATGTACGTTTGTTTTCAAGTTCGTCAATACACTGCTCAAGGTTAATTTTGTAGGTTTTAACCTTTGCGGTTTTTTCAGACAATTTAATTATCTGATTGGGATTCCAAGCGCAATCCCGCCCGTCTGCTTGCAAAATCTTGTTTTCAAGGTCGATTGATTTCAGTTGCTCGTCGCCCTTTACGCCTGTTAAAACACGAACGTAACCACCTTGCACCAACCTGCCACCAAATAAAGCTCTTGTAAACCATTCGGGATTATCTTTCGGTCTATATGTTAAACCGTTTATTTTCATCATGTTAGCCATTTCTTAAATCCTTTCTGTTTTAGTTTAAATTCGTTTTTCGTTACCTATTTGTTTTCAAGTCGGTTTTTAATTACCACCGCCATACGCTGTGTCGGTGTCAAGTCTTTGAAGTTTGCGGGGCTGCTTACCGTTGGTTTGCTTTGCCCTGCGCTCGGTTGTTTTTCGAGCTCTGCGATTTTTCTTTTCAGTTCAGCAATTTGCGCCTGTGTGGAGCTTTTTTGTTTTTTCAAAAAAGCCTGCCCCCTCAACTTTGCTTTTTTAAGTTCAGTTTCAGGAACTTCAGGGCTTGCGCCGTCATTTTCGTCTTGCGTTACAACTAACATACTATTGTCATCTATTACAATGATATTGCCGTCAGTTAGTAAGTGTTCTCCTGCGGGGGCTTTTTCCGTGCCGTTCAAAGTGGCATTGCCGTCTGCGTCCACCCATATCTCGCCGCCCTCTGATAATTCAAAAATCAAAAAAGGAACGCCGCTGTCTGTTTCGTCTTTTTTGGCTTCGTCAACTAAATCCTTAGCTTCGTCAGCCGTCTCACCCTCCAAAAGCACTCCGATACTTTGTAGGGCTTTGCCAAATAAACTGAGCTTTGGCTTTTGTTTGTCATCTTTTTTTTGTGTAGTCATTTGTATAGGTTTGAAATTAAATAGTCCCTCCAAACTAAAGCCTGTTACTCTGCCTGTTTGGATTTCATTTTGCCAATAATTTATGTCGTTAATTTTATAGCTTGCCATTAACGTACCTTTTGGAAAGTTACCAATGCCAAGTGCCGCCGATTTGTCAAGTTTACTGTTTTCAACAATCCACATCTCTACCAAATAATTACCTTGCAATTGCTTTTTGTGATTGTGTGTTGTGCTACTTAGTGCGGTGGCGTCCTGCATTAACTTATGCGATATTTTTTCAATCGTATCCGCTGAAAATTTTATAAAATGCTCCCCTTGCTGATTATCATTCCTATATATAAGCTGTTCAGGAATTAAAACCGCCCCTGTTAACAGGTGCTTTTGCTTGTTTAATGCAACTGTAACCCTGTTTTGATTTGCTTTATTTGCTTGTAATGCTACAAACGCACTTTCGATGGCGGGCATATCGACAAAAGACATCGCAAATATACCTGTATCGTCTTTTGTGTCAATTACACAATCATAGATAGGGAGCTTTTTCATAGGATAAAATAAAATTAACTATTTATATGATAAAATTAAATTTGTTTGTACTTATTTAGAGTGAAATTAAATAAGATTAATAGCCTGATATTTCTTTTACTCTTACAATATCGTTTTGTACATCGTTAATGTCTGTTACACTTACAACAGGATTAAAGTTTATGTTTTTTATCGCTTCGATTATCCGTTGTTCACTTTTTTCTGAAATAAAAGCCTGTGAAACCTGCGGAGCTTCAACCATTGGCATAACGCTTGCTAAATCTTGCACGGAGACCGCTCCCTTTGTTTCATTTATCATGTTTACAAGTGGAGCGTTGGCGGCGTAGCTTGCTTTGTTAACTACAAACTCGCCCCCCTCGACTTCAATATTTGTGCCTAAAATCCTTGCACCTCCCTCCGCATGCGATTTACCTTTGATTTCTCCACCATCGGCTAATTTAGTCAATTGTTGGCTCATTAATCCTACTTGTATCGTACCCATTGAACCAACAAGTCCTGCCATAACTAAATTTAAAGGAAATACCAACGTTAATGCTTTTGTAACACTTTGCGCCGTGTTGGCGATACCCATTGCAATATTACCAATTAGTTCGTTACGTTTCATTTGCTTTGCTTTTGCCGCAATCTCCTCCTCCTTTTTCTGTTTTTCAAGTGCCAGCCTGCTTTCTTCTCTTGCTGCTTCGTTTCTTAGTGCCGTCTGTTTTTGCAAGTTGCTTTTTAACACTTCAAGGGATTTTCCATTTGCCTCCCTGATTTGCTCTTCGATTTTCTCTACATTTTCGGAGTGCTTTTGTCTCAAACTACTTGCATTTTCGTAGTGTTGGTTTATAGTTTCTAACTGTGAATTTAGTTCGTCCATTGAAAACTGTAACGCCAAATTAAACGTGTCTAAAACGCTTGTAATAGCCTCCGCCGCAATGGCGGCATATTCTGAAATTTTATCAAAAGCACTTTTTAAATAGTCGATGTTTAGATTTTGCTGTTTTTGTATGTTTTCAGTTATCTGTAATTGCGCCCCTGTTATCTTTTTTTGTAATTCATCATGCGCCGTTGCATACTTTTGTAATTCTTCAATATACTCAGGCGACCCCTCCTGCAAAGTTTTTAACGTTGCTTCGTGTGTCTCTTTGAGTTTCTTTTGATGTTCAGTTAAACCATTTATATATGTTTCTAAAATACTATTGAACTCGGCAATATTTGACCGTGTTTCATCAATATTTATAACACCCTTAAAAACGCCGCTTTGCTGTTTAGAAACTACCTCGCCGATTTTCTCTTTTGCTTTATCAAATTGCGTTTCAAGTTCCTGAAGTTCAATATTTGAAATACGTTTTAAACTTTCAATCCGTAAGGCTTCAAGCTCCTGCGCCTGCTTTTGTTCTAATAAAACAATTTTTTCGTTTAGCTTTTTCTTTTCTCCTACTGTTAGCCCCTCCTCCTCAAAAATTCGCATGCGTAAATCGTCTATTTCTCTATTATAGTTTTTTGTTATCTCTGCCTTGCGCCGCTCGAGCGTGTCGGTTATAAGTGATATTCTTATATCTTCGATTTGTTTTTGTATTTCTAATTGTGCATCGGCACGCTCATTGTCTAACTTTAATAATTCTTTGTTTTTCAGTTTTTCAAGTGCTACAATTTGCCCATTTATAGCCTGCCTTGCGCCTGTGTTTAACGTTAAATCTGTTTTTAGCTTTGTTTTTAAGTCCTCAACCTGCCTATCATATTCGTATTTAATAGCCTGCCTTTGAGCTTCAAGTGATTGCCCTTGTAATTTTAGTTTTAAATCTTCAAGTTTCCTTATTTGCTCCAGCTCCACACCCGCCCGCTCAACTGCATACCTTTGAGCCTCTTTGATAGCGTCCTGATTGGCTTTTTTGTGGTTATTTTCTAATATCTCAAGTTGATTTTTTAAGTCCGCCTCGTCCGTTTGCAGTTCAATAGCTACATTTATTGACGTTTCCAAATTATCTATGACGCCCTGTATTCTCTCTATTGCCTTGTCAGCTTTTTCTTTGACTTTTTTACCCGACAAATCAAAGTCAACCCATACATTTTTAAAACCTTTAGCCTGATACTCTTTTATCCGTCTTAAAATTTTGTAGTATTCTCTTAGATTTTCCTGATTGCTGTTTAATAAACGAATTTCATTTTTATAGTCATCTTGTATCTGTTTATTTGCTGCAAGTTTTTCAATTAAAACATCTTTTTCAAGTTTTTGAATTTGTTTAATCGAACCGCCCTGCGACTGTAAAAGCTGTATTTGCCTTTCAAGTGCTTTAACTCTCAAATTGCTTGCTGTTTCAATACGTGTTTTTTCGGTCTCTAAATACTCAAGCCACGTTTTTTGCTCTTCATTTAATCGCTTTTGTTTTTCTGCGGCGGTCTCTGTTCTACGTGAAAAAGCAAATAAAGCACCTACCACCGTAACCAATAACATCGCCAATAATACATAAGGATTAGCCATTGCAACCTTATTAAATGCTTTTTGCGCTATTGTAGCTCCGACAGTTGACTTTGTCGCCAAATTTTCTGCAACCGCTTTAGCTTTTAATTGAACTGTTTTAACCTTGTCCATTGCCACGCTTGCTGAGGTTGCCAAAAACCCTTTTTTTGTTGTTTCATTCGACACCGCCTGCGCTACTGCAACCAACGCCACTACCTGCGCTAAAATCTTTTGCGCCTCGCTTGCTTTTTCACTCATTGCCCCAAAACTACTCATTAACACACCGCTTGTTAATAAACTGTTTTGCATGCCATTTGACGCCGAGCCGAGCTTGCTCATTGCGCTTTCTAATTGACCTAAACCGCTAACAGCTTTTTGATAGTTTCCAACGGAGTCATGAAAATTGCCCGTACTTTCACGAAGTCTTTTATAGTTTTCGTCAAGGGATTGAATACGAGCCAAAAGCTCCCCGCCTATTTCTACATTATTGCGTTGTTCTTCGCTCAAACTTTCATATTCATTGCGGAGGTCTGTTAACTGCATACCCATTGCTTTTATAGAACCCTCCGCTAAATTGTTTTGTGCTATTTCTCTACTTAAAAGCCTGTTTTTTTCCCTCAGTTCCTGATTGGCTTTGACCTGCGCCCTGTTTGCCTCGCTGTTAACATTTTCTATACGCTTTTGTGTAGCCTCCAGCTTTTTAGCCGCCTTTTCCTCGTCTGTTAATGCTTTTGCACGTGTTTGAGAGCTTTTCGCTGCGGCTTTGACTTGCACGTCCGCACCTTTAAAAGTCTTATCAAGTCTATTTAATACAGTTTCAAGGGTTGTTAAATCTTTTATTGACTTTTCAACTCCGTTTATTATGATTTGATATACCTTTTTTCCGTCCATAGCTACATATGTTATATATAATTATCTGTATTTCAATAACTTAATCTTTGTTTTATTGCGCCCCGAAGGGTCGTAACCTGTTATTTCTGCAACCTTGTAAACATCGCCATTAAAAATAACATTTAAAACCCTGTTTAGTTTTTCGTAAACAAGCGGCGGCAGTATTACTTCTATTTCTGTATAGTGGTTTGACGTGTTTAACATCAAATCAAAGTAGTTATTTAAAATAGAAATATTGCTATTGCTATAATCGAGCGTACATTTACCCGCAAGTGTGTTACTTACTTTTGCTATTTTGGCATTTTGGTTGTTAATCTTTATAATAACGCCGTCATCTGAAAAAAGCCCATTAAAATACCAAAAGCGCAAATTTAAGTCTGTATAATTTTTAATCATTGCCTCATCGTATGGAGCATACGGATTCCAAACATCTGATTTACTAATTATAGGTAATTCGATAGCTATTTGTTCAGCTCCTTGCACTTTAACTATTTGTTTATACCAACAGTACGAAAATTCGTTTATATGAGAAATCTCACCGCCCGCCTCATTTGTTGTATGATAGACACCCCCGCCGTCTGTTTTGTTTGTGGACAAATAGCCCTCCTCCTCCTCGTTAATCTTAAAACCAAATTCGTAGAATTTTGGCAGTTCAACAGGTCTATTGACACGCTCTTTTACGGTGGCGTATTCGTCTAAATCTACATAATCGTTAAAAGTGTAGGCAGGTGCTTTTTTTGTGTCTAAACTATAAACGTTATCACTTTCAAGTGTCAAACTCAAATTGAACATTTTTATAAAGTTATCTACAAAAGTGTTAACGTCTATTTCGGTGGGCAAAAAGTTTGTTAAATCTATATTGCTGTTTGCGAATGTAACACTATCATTCCAATTCATTGGCGCAGTTCCTTTGCCGTCAGCATCTATCTTTAACCAATCTTTTTCAATCCTAAATGCTTTTATATCTAATTCAAAAACAATACTATGATTTACCCAACCAAATTCTGAACTGTTATAATTTTTGCGCCACCGCCCCTCACTTGCTACACTTGCAAGTGAAATCAACTCGCCCGCCTCCAACCATACAACCGCATGAACCTCCCCTGTGCCACCTTGTTGTTTATTACACACCTGTCCATTATAAGCACCTCGCACCGCAAAATCGTTAACGTTTTTTAATTCAATTTCGTATTTGTCAGAGTTTGACCATGTATTGTCGCCGCTCCATTTCTTATATCCAAATGCTTTAGAATTAACCGCCACCCTATTTTCGTTTGTTTCGTCAAAACTAAGTGTAGGTTTAGCGACTTGTATTTGTGCATTTTTGGGGCTTTGTAGTGCTGTTTCTTGGGCGTCGTCCGCAGGGTTTGTAAAGTAAACATTTTCAGTTTTATAATCATGTGGATACCTACCAAAACCAAAACCGACAATCATTTTGTTGTCTTGCTCTAAATCAATCATATTCATAGCCCCACTCCCTGTTACTCTTGGAAAATATTTAGGAGCGTTGTCAGCATTGAAAATTGTGTTTTGATTTTGATTGTTTCTGTAATAGGTACTGTTTAGCTTTGCCGTTTGCAAATTAAAGTCCGTTGTATTCCTATCACGTAGCAACCTTATTTCTTGTATTCTAAAAGGAAAATAATTATTACTATTGTCGCTCCGCCCCCCGATATGTTTTATTCCGTAGGCTTCAGCTTTGTAGTTTCTGTTTTCAGGAACGTACACACCTGCCCGCAATCTTATTTTATAATAACCTGTTGCAGGGATACGAACTTGTAAATTTTTCCATGTATGAATGCCTTCGATACTTTCCGTCTGCAAAACATTGTGTCCTTTGTCGGTTAAAACTTCAATATTTGCCCTTGTGCTATTAAATAGGTTGCAACTGTAAATGTTATATCCGTCATTCTGCGAAGTGTAACAACCGACCTCAAAGTCTTTATAATACGCCCCCGACCCTTTGCATGAACTCCACGAACCACGCAATTTAATGTCGCACGAATAACCATAATTCCATGCACTCGGTAAATCGGGCGGGTTTGTGTAACTCATATATAACTGCTTTAGCCGCTCGTCTTTTAATGCCTTGCCCTTTAAAGTTAGTCCATGCGATTTAAAAATATGGTCTAATAGCTTTAACACATTCATTGATGGATAAAAGTCCTCCTTACCCAAAATAACGCTATTGTCCCACACATTACGCTCGGTGTACGGCTCTTGTTTTGGCAATAAACCGTATAAAACGTATGGAAAAATCGCCACCTGCGGAGTCTGTTTTGCAAGTTCGTTATAATTGTTTATTGACGGTACAAAGTCCAAAAACTCTATTGTATATGGGGGGAGCTCCGATAGCATTTTGTCCCCAAATATTTCTGATAACTCTTTTATTTTTGGTAAATATAAATTTCCTTTGAAGTGTGTTTGTGTAATCTCTGAAAGTAAAAATTTACCTTTGAAAATAAGCACCCCCGCCGCCAAAAGCTCCGCATTGTACGTTTTTGCAAACTTGCCGATTTTTTCTTCAATATCTGAAAATTCAAAAATCTCTCTATTGTTAAACGTTATCGGCAAAGAAATTGAAAATGAGTTTTGAGCGTTTGATACGTTTAAAGCGTTCGGACTTAAAATCATTCTGTTAAGTCGAATACTGAAAGCGTTATCTAAATCGACACGCCTATCATTTATAAATAGTTCAATACTGCTGTTATAAGCCATTTTCAGAAACTCCTTCCAAATAACTTACTCTATACTTTCTACCTTTTTTATCAATCCAAATTGACCTGCAATTAAGGTGGTTAATTTCATCACCAAATACGTTACGATACCATTTTAAGCCAATCTCCTTTGCTCTTTGGTTTGATATTACTTTAAAGGTTCTAATCCACCACAAAGAAAAACGGCTTATAACAGCAGTCTTACGCAATGGGGGTTTCTGTGCTTCGTTTGACAAATTTTCGTTACTCATAATTTTGTGTTTCTAAGTTAATGCAGTGGTTTTAAGCCCCCACTGCGTAAGGCTGCAAACCGTTATGCACAAGTTTAAAACAGCGTCCATGCATTTATTCGCTGTTCTGCTATTTTGAAATAGTTTTCGTCCTTTTCTATTCCGATAAAGTTTCGGTTTAGATTTTTACAAGCTACTCCAGTAGTTC
>DAOOBP010000047.1:0-14732 GCA_035407925.1 Salinivirgaceae bacterium | reverse complement strand
TGAATACCTTACTTAATTAATAACCACATAGTCACATAGTTTTTTTATGTAAGGAAAAATAGCTACACAATAATTATAGTAGCATAGCTACTATTACTATGTGTAAAACAAGTTTTCTATGTAACACTTGTATTGATATATCCTTTACAACCATAACTCCGCTAATTTAGGTGGTTGATTTTAATATTATATTTTGATGTTAAGACTATTACATATAAAAAAACAGACCACTTAAGTAGATTGTCTATTCTTTTCGATAACAAGCTCACAACAAGATATATACAAGCAATAGACGGGTAATTTGACAGAGTTAGGGTTTCAATTAACTATATTTTCTATGTATCTATGTGGTATTGAAAAAGATTTTTCTGTTCTATAAATAAGTAAATATACGGTTATTCATTAATTTTAATTAATCATTAAACCTTTTGTTTCTAAATTTGTCAAACGACTGTTCAATTTAATTAGAATGAAGCGTCCATTAAACAATAAAAACCTGAAGCAAAATATTTTCAAAGTACCTCATGGTTATTTTGAAACACTTGCCGACAAAACTTTCGCAAATGTTGGTATTGAAGTAAATTCAGACGTTACAAAAAAACCTACAAAGAGATATATTTTAACAGCATGGTCGAGCGTTGCTGCAGCCGCGATTGTTGTAGCGTTTGTATTATGGTATATTGCCAGTGAGATAAATGCAATAAATATTGAAGAAAAATACTATACAGCAGTCGATAATTCAATTTTAGGTTTTTCAACCAATACTTTAACATCATTTATTGATTTTGAAAACGATGAACCATCAAACGGTTTAACAACTTATATGATTGATGATATAAGTACCGTAGAATTAATTGATTATAGTGCAGATAATTACTAAACTAAATAGTCTATGAGCAAATCAAAAGTTTTTATATCAATTATTGCAGTTCTTTTTGCAATGTCGTGCGCTAATAATCAGCCAGTTGATGAAACTGAAAATGATATTAGTTGTCCTGCAAAACATGAAGAACGCGAAAAGTTTATTGAAGCCGAAAGAGTAGCTTTCTTAACTCGTGAGCTTGAGCTTTCCGCCGATGAGGCAAAAGTGTTTTGGCCCGTGTTTTATTCATACACAACGCAAAGAAACACTCTTTGGAAAACACAACGACAACTCTATTTAAAAACTCGGTCAGATAGCGCACTTTCGAGAGAACTTGCATTGGAGACCCTTGACAGTCTGTTTATTGTTCAGGAACAAGCGCTTCAAAATGATAAGGAATTAAAGCAAAATTTATTAGAAATTCTGCCTGCAGAAAAAGTGTTAAAATTGTTCCACGCTGAGCGTCGTTTTAAACGCCATTTGTTAAAACAGATAAAAAAAGGTGACAAAAGGTAGTCCTAATTTCGATGTAAATATCGATGTTGCAGATACATAGTCCAAACAAACATAGTGAAGTTTGGATATAATAGCTGTCCAATCGGTATTAGAATTGGTATAACAACGCATTACGTAATATTTGATAGTGACAGCGGCTAAGTCAGTATGGTTAAATGTATAAAATTTTTGCCAACAAATTTTATTTCTTAGCTTCTTTGCTAAAGTCGAAAACACTAAAGTTAAAATACTTTTTTGGATTTTCATTTAGGTCTTCAACCAACTTGTTTAGGCTTTCTATTGCTTCAACAAGTGAGTAGTATAAGGTGTCGTTTTGCATCATCTTCCCTACTGTACCCTCGCCCTTTTCAATTCTTTCCATTGTGTACTTGACTGAAGCCGTTGTTTTATTGATGTTATCCGTTAAACTTATGAATGAGATATTTGATATAGAGTCTGTTGTTTTGTCTAAGTTGCTAATTATTTGTCGTATCTCTTTGTTGCTCTTGTTTAGGTTGTCTGTTAAACTTCTGATATTTGCAATTGTAGCTTGCATATCGTCAGATTTATTAAGAAATAGAGTGTCGAGCTTACCAGTAATATTGTTTATATTTCGTGTTGAAGAGTTGATATGGGTAAATGCTTGTTGTATATCTTCTCGTGTTTTTTCGTTAAATATTAATCTTATTAATCTTATTGCTTCCTCCATCTCTTTTAACAAATCTTCTGCCTTGTGTTTCAGTGGTAACATTTGAATACTTACTTGATCTTTTAAGCTCTCTTCTGTATCTGAAATCAATGTGTCGCCTACTTTGTGGTACCGCTTGTTATCGGTAAATTCAAGTTCTATAGCTTTTGTTCCCATTAAATCTATACTAACAATACGCGCAGTAGAGCCAACAGGAATGTTTATTTTGGGATCAACACCTATTACCACATCAATATTGCCAATTTGCTCAAAATTGATTTTTATTGAATGGACAGAACCTACTTTAAAACCGTTAAACAGAACCGAAGATGATTGGGATAATCCGCTAACATGTTTATATGAGGCGCTATAATAATTTTCATTTGAAAAAAAATCTTTACCCTTTAAATAGTTTAATCCCCATATCAGTATAAAAATACCAATTGAGACAAGTAAACCTATTAAAGCAAATTTGGATTTATGACTCAATGCCATACTTTATTATTTTAGTGCAAATATACTGTTTTTTCAATTATCTAAAATTAGTAGTTTTATGGTTGTGATTGATGTTTTGAGAACTGAACGTTTTCATTTATTTTGAACTTTTTCTAATGGCAACATCAACAGGTATTGGTTTTTGATCTTCGAAAGCTGTTATAAATGCTCCGGGAAAATATTTTTTACAATTGTCAATCGCATTTTTAGCTTCTGTGTAAGTACTAAATGTGCCATGATAATATTTATTAAACCCATCGAGCCACAGATAATATACCTTCCCTAATTCAACAAACTCTTTTTTCCCCAAATCGGGTGATGCCTTTGAAGCTGTTAGCTGAACCGAAAATACAATCCCTTTCTTTGGCAATTGTATAGTTGCATTATCTACAGTCTGAACTTGACCATCTTGGCTTTCACTTAGTTTATCTAATTTTAAACTTAACTCCTCAAAATAGTTGTCAACTGCTCTGTAAATAGCTGATGCCAATTGCTCTATACCTTTTTGACTATTAATATAATTCTCTTCTTCTCTGTTTGAAATAAATCCAATCTCGACTAATACACAGGGCATACTCGTATTCCACAATACAAGAAAACCTGCCTGTTTTACACCTCTGTTATGCCTTTTAACATTTTGAGTAAATTCGTTTTGTATAAGATTTGCAACTTGAAGACTTTGATCGAGAAATGCATTTTGCATTAGCGAAAAAATAATAAACGATTCGGCAGATGAAGGGTCGTAGCCTTCGTATCGCTCGCTATAATCTTGTTCAAGGACAATAACTGCGTTCTCTTTTTGTGCAACTTCTAAGTTTTCTTGTGTTTTGTGTAATCCCATTACAAAGGTTTCTGTTCCGTGGGCTTTAACGTTTTTTGATGAATTGGCGTGTAATGAAATAAAAAGATTTGCCTTACTCTCATTTGCAATTTTTGAGCGTTGGTCTAATGGAATAAATACGTCTGTATCACGTGTGTAAATAACATTAATATGTGGTAATCCTTCGTTTATAAGTCCGCCTAACTTTAAAGCTAATCTAAGAACAATATCTTTTTCTTGTGTAAAAGAGCCTAAAGCGCCTGAGTCTTTACCTCCGTGTCCGGGGTCAATCACAATAGTAAATGGCTGCTTCCCCTTTTTATTATTTTGAGAAACCACGCTCTGCGATACCAATAAAAATACGCTCAATAATAAAAAAAATCGAGACAATAGTGAAAGGGTTGATATTCTTAGCAAGAATTTCGTTAGTTTTGACACGAAATTTGACGAGCATGTTTCCATGTGCGTTTAATTATAATGTTTAAAACTGTATAGATTTGAATCTCAATATTATACTTTTTTATTGTTAATCTTAGGATAAGTTTACAAATCCAACGTTATAAAATACAAAAGTATAATTTATTAATCGTTTTTCATAGGTGAATCGATATTTTTACATATTACTTTTACTATTATCAACATTTTCAACAGAATTATTATTGTCTCAAGACGAGTTCATTGATAAGCCACATCCGACTGTACATAAAAAAAGGAAATCAATGTTAGATATGCCAATAGATTATCAGGCTCAAGATACAATAAAAGTTTTTATTAAGAAAAAAAAGGAGGTTTTGATAGGCAATGCAAAGGTGTCGTATCAAAATATGGAGTTAACAGCCGATTATATTGAAATTGATTTTGAAAAAGGAGAAGTGTTTGCAACTTGCAAACCAGACAGTACAGGACAAATGTCTGGATTTCCCGTATTTAAAGAGGGTCCAGACCAATTTGAAGCCTATTCCATAAGATATAATTTCAATACTAAAAAGGGTTTAATCCACGATGTTGTAACAGAACAAGATGGAGGTTTTTTACATAGTTCTACCACAAAAAAACATTCAGCCGATATTATTGATATAAAAAAGGGTAAATATACAACCTGCGAAAATGAACATCCACATTTTTATATTGCTTTAACAAAAGCTCGGATTATCCAGAATGAAAAGATAGTTGCAGGACCAGCCTATTTGGTTATTGGAGATGTTCCCACGCCTGTTGCAATTCCATTCGGTTATTTCCCATTCACTAAAGAGAAAGCATCGGGAATTATTATTCCGTCTTATGGTGACAGCCGTGAAAGAGGCTTTTATCTCACTAATGGCGGATACTATTGGGCGGGCACCGATTATTTCGACTTTAGAATTTTAGGTTCGATTTATACAAAAGGTTCATGGGATTTGGAGGCGAGATCAAGATACAAGCTACGTTATAAATTTGGTGGGCTTTTGGCGTTCAAGACTGAAAAAATTGTGATAGGCGAAAAGGGAACAACTGATGGGCAAGTACGTGATGCATACGTATTTACATGGAATCATAACCAAGATCCAAAAGCTAACCCCTATCAACGTTTTGGAGCTAATGTTAATTTAAGGTCAACCTCATCGAACATATACTCTACAAACCTTAACAACTATATTCAAAACACAGTATCGAGCGATATATCTTATCAAAGAACATTTTCGGGTACGCCTTTTTCAATGTCTGCCAATGCTAAACACGTTTTAAATACAATTGATACAAGCGTTACGCTCACATTGCCAACAGCATCACTAAATATGACTAAACAAACCCCTTTTGCACGAAGAGAGGGAGTTGGAAAGAAAAGATGGTACGAAACAATCGGGATAACCTACAATGCCAGCTTGCAAAATAGTGCAAAAATGCACGAACGCGACTTCTTTACCAGCAGAATGAAAGATAAATTCAAATATGGTGTTAATCACAACATTGGCTCAAATGTGTCACTAAAAGTGTTAAAACATATAAGTATCACACCACAAGCATCATACAGAGAGCGATGGTATTTTGAGCAGTTTAACAAAAAATTTATTAGGGGAACAATGCATGATACCTCAATGATAGACCCTCCTATACGAGACACCGTTATTGCCGACACCGCAAAAGGTTTTTATCGCGTTTGGGATTACAACACATCAGTAAGCATGAATACCATGATTTATGGTATGTTCAAATTTCATCCAATGCTACCCGTAAAAGCTATAAGAGTTGTACACAAACCATCAATTTCGTTATCGTATAAGCCCGATTTTGGCGAGCAAAAGTACGGGTATTACAATCACGACACTATTGCAGCTTTAAACTACAACAGATATGCAGGTAGTATTTACGGAAGTCCCCCAGTTGGTGAATCGAAATCTATTTCGTTCAAACTTGATAATAATATAGAGATGAAAGTTAGAACAAGAAAAGACTCTCTGAATGATACAAAAAAAATTACCATATTCGACGCTATTGGGCTATCAACAACCTACAACTCTGCCATGGATAGTCTTAATTGGTCGCCACTTGCTTTTAATGCCCGAACAAAGCTGTTCAATTTTTTAAACTTTACTTTAAACGGAGACATGGAGTGGTATGCATTTGACGAGGTTGCTATGAGACGTATAAACAGATTTCAACACAAAGTTGACAAAAAATTAGGACGGCTAACCCGTGTTGACTTTTCCGCCAATTTTAACCTTAACTCAACATCTTTTGGAGATAAAAGTAAAAGAGTTGATTTAGACCCACACGACTACAACTATTATTACAACTATTTTGATATACCGTGGTCAATTAGAGTTGGATACTCATATACTTACACAAAGCCCTATTCTGAAAAGCGTGTTGTTCAGACTATTAACGTTTCTGGAGACTTTAGCGTGACAAACAAATGGAAAATAAGTTATTCAACTGGATATGATATTGAAAGAAAACAATTATCGTTGACAAACTTAGGAATAACGAGGGATTTACACTGTTGGATAATGCGCTTCGAATGGGTTCCTTTTGGAGAGCGACAAAGCTATTTCTTTACAATTGGTGTTAAATCGAGCATTTTACAAGATTTAAAATTTGATAAACGAGAAGATTATTTCGATACGGTACGGTAAATTATTTATAATTATGGACTCATTTTACGACTCAAATCTGTTTTCTTATGTAGTGTTGCCACTTCTAATATTCGTGGCACGTGTTATTGATGTTAGCATAGGTACGCTACGGATTATTTTCCTGTCGAAAGGATTTAAAAAGACTGCTCCCATAATGGGATTTTTCGAGGTGTTAATATGGATTTTAGCAATCGGCGAGATAATGAAAAACCTAAACAACTGGAGTTGCTATCTTGGATACGCCGCAGGATTTGCTGCCGGAAATTATATAGGCATTATTTTAGAAGAAAAGCTTGCAATGGGAATACACATTGTTAGGATAATAACCGAAAAAGGGACTAAACAGCTAATTAATAATTTTCATGATGCAGGTTTTGGAGCAACTGTTTTAAGTGGCGAAGGTCACAGCGGAAAAGTTGATGTTGTATATGTAATAATCAACAGAAAAGATTTGCCAAAAGTTGAAAATATTATTCTGGCTAACAATCCTCAATCGTTTTATTCAATTGAAGATATAAGACAGGTTAAATATGGGATATTTCCAACGCCTTCATTGAAAGACAAAAGATATAAGAGTCCATTTAATCGATTAAGAAAAGGAAAATAGAATTATCATGTCAAAATATTTAGCAGTAATTGTCACAATAGGCGATGAAATATTGATAGGTCAAATATTAGACACTAATAGCCAGTGGCTTGCGAACAACCTTTTTTCAGAAGGCTTCACTATCGCTGAAATAATAAGTATTGGCGACAATGCCGAAAAACTTATTGAAGTTTTAGAATATGTCAATAATCGTTTCGACTTTGTTGTTTTCACAGGCGGTTTGGGACCTACTAATGACGATAGAACCAAAATTATTCTAAACAAATGGTTTGGAGCTAAATTGGTTTTAAACCATGACGTTTTATCTGATATCTCCGAAATGCACTACAGGCGACACGGAAACAAAAATCTTAACCAGCGAAATCACGATCAAGCAATGGTTCCTGACTGTTGCACTGTTCTAAGGAATGAGGTTGGCACCGCGCCCGGTATGGTATTCACAAAAGATGATAGTAGAACCACTTTTGCAATTTTGCCGGGAGTACCTTTTGAGATGAAGTGGCTCTACGAAAACAAATTAAAGGAGATAATCAATTCCAAATTCAACTTAATCCCACAAACCTACGACCTGTTTCATGTAATGGGTATTTCGGAATCAGCTCTTGCTCATCTGTTGGAAGATTGGGAAGAGCGGTTGCCCGATGAGTGGAAACCTGCATATTTACCGGCAGCAGGAGTAATAAAGTTAAGAGTTTTTCGACCGCAACCGGTTACAGAGCAATATAAAAAGAGTATTGACGCTTTGATAAAACTATTAGGCGCAAATCTAATTGCCAAAGACCAAGATACCGTTCTCGACACAGTTGTAAAATTGCTCATTGCCAACAAATTAACCATAGGCACTGCCGAAAGCTGCACAGGAGGGAATATAGCACGAGTCTTTACCCAAAAAGCAGGTGCAAGCTACTATTTTAAAGGTTCTATTGTAGCTTATTCTAATGCTGTTAAAACCAACGTTCTAAAGGTTGATAAAAAAATCATAGAAGAATTTGGTGCAGTTAGCCGGGAAGTTGTTGAACAGATGTGCGCAGGAGCACAAAAAATACTTAATTGCGATATCGTAGTATCAACAACAGGCATAGCTGGTCCTACTGGTGGAACTGAACAGAAACCTGTTGGCACTGTTTGGATATCAGTTTATTTCAAGGGTAAGTTTTTTACAGAAAAGTATCTTTTTGGAAAAACAAGAGATATTAACATAGAACGAACTACTAATAGTGCAATATATTTGTTATACAAAGTTTTAAAAATTTATATAAGCCTTTAGTTTAGATTATACAACTATAAATTACTGCGAACTAAAACTTTTTATAAAAAAACCAACAAAAGAGTTGTATAAATAAAAAATTTACCCGATATTTGCACTCCGAAAATAAAACAAAGATTTTAAACATAATTATAGATGTCACGAGTTTGTCAAATAACAGGAAAAAAGATGATGGTTGGTAACAATGTTTCGCACTCAAACCGCAAGACAAAAAGACGTTTTTACCCCAACATATTTAAGAAAAGGTTCTATATTTCTGAGGAAGATCGTTGGATTACTCTAAGAGTATCTGCTAATGGAATCAGAACAATTAACAAAAACGGGCTATTAAATAGCCTTAAAGAAGCTCAAAAACAGGGTTTTATTAAAAGTTATTAATTCAGATTACAATGGGAAAGAAAGCAAAAGGCAATCGCATACAAGTAATTCTTGAATGCACAGAGCATAAAGAGAGTGGACAGCCTGGAACATCAAGGTATATTACCACTAAAAACCGGAAGAATACAACCGGAAGATTGGAACTAAAAAAATACAACCCAATACTAAAACGCATGACATTACATCGCGAAATTAAATAATCGTTAGTTATGGCAAAGAAAGCAGTAGCAACACTAAGAAAAGGCGGCGGAACAAAAGGTTACGCCAAAGTAATCAAAATGGTAAAATCTCCTAAAACAGATTCTTATCAATTTAAAGAGGATATTGTACCACAAGAAGAGGTGAAAAATTTCTTTAACAAAAAATAGTTTTTTTGTTCATACTTTTAATGCATTTAAGCCTTCCTTGGGGGGCTTTTTTGCGTTATATTAACTGTGTGTAAGTCAATAAGTCAAACAAATTGCTTATTCGATGTTTTTATATAACTTTGTTCGTCAAAATTGGTTCACTAAAAATAATATTATGTTCTTCTTCTCAAAAGATAAAAAAGAGACTCTTGATAAAGGACTCCTCAAAACACGAGAAAGTGTTTTATCTAAACTCGGCAGAGCAATACTTGGCAAATCAAAAGTTGACGATGAGGTGCTTGACAATCTCGAAGAGGTACTGCTATCATCTGATGTTGGCGTTGACACTACTTTGAGAATTATTGAGAGCGTTGAAAAGCGCATTAAAAGAGATAAATACGTTAACACAGACGAACTGAACAGTATCTTAAAACAAGAGATAGCAGCTTTGTTAGAAGAAAACGATAACGAAGATGAAATGGGGTTTAATCCACCAGAAAATAAAAAACCTTATGTAATATTAGTCGTTGGCGTTAATGGTGTAGGCAAGACAACAACTATCGGGAAATTGGCACACCAATTCAAACAGAGTGGTAACTCGGTTATGTTAGGAGCAGCTGACACTTTCCGTGCAGCAGCCGTTGAACAGCTTGTTATTTGGGGCGAACGTGTTGGAGTTCCGGTTATCAAACAACAAATGGGCGCCGACCCTGCCTCTGTTGCTTTCGACACAGTTAAATCTGCCGTAGCAAACAACGTAGATGTTGTCCTGATTGATACTGCCGGAAGACTTCACAACAAAATAAACCTAATGAACGAACTTACCAAAATAAGGAAAGTGATTCAAAAGATTGTTCCGGAGGGACCTCATCAGGTTTTGTTAGTTCTTGACGGAAGCACAGGACAGAACGCTTTTGAACAGGCAAAACAGTTCACTGCCGCTACAAAAGTTACCGACTTGGCTCTAACCAAGTTAGACGGAACTGCTAAAGGTGGAGTTGTTATTGGTATCTCTGACCAATTTAAAATTCCGGTACGCTATATTGGTGTGGGTGAAGGAATTGAAGATTTGCAGCTGTTTAACAAAGCTGAGTTTGTTGATTCGCTTTTTAAAAGCTGATGAAAACTAAAAATTGTTAAATAATGAGAAGGACTGCAATTATTATGACTTTAATGACAGTAGTCGTATGTTCGTTTACTTATGGACAAACTTCAACTGATTCTATTTATGTAAAAAAAGTATTTGGTGGATATCAGTTTTACCAAGGCGACAAAAAATTGGACATAAATCAACTTGTAACCACTTTAGAAACAAATGACCTGGCTTATCAACAAATCAAATCTGCGAAAACAAAACACACCATAGCAACTATAATGGGCGGAGTTGGTGGTTTTTTGATAGGATGGCCTATCGGGGCAGCATTAGGTGGTGGAGAACCAAACTGGACAATGGCTGGTATTGGTGGAGGTATAATTGTTGTTTCCATACCAATTGTTAAAAGTTGTAATAAAAAAGCAATACAAGCAGTTGAGACCTATAACAGTGGATTACGGACAAGTTCGTTTTGGTATAAGAATGAGCTAAAACTATCATTTACAGAAAACGGAATTGGACTGACATTAAACTTCTGAGAACTACTTAAATGAAAGCAAAAGCAAAAGCAAAAACAAAAGTAGTTACCTTAGGCTGTTACAAAAACCTTGTTGACAGCGAACGTCTTATGCGTCAATTACAACTAAATGATATTGAACTGATTGCGGAAAATCAAATAACAGAATATCTTGATATTGTTGCTATAAATACGTGCGGATTTATTCACGATGCTAAGAAAGAGTCAATTGAAACAATACTGCATTACGTAAATTTAAAAGATAGAGGGAAAGTTGGGAAAATAGTTGTTTTTGGCTGTTTAAGTGAACGTTATAAAAACGAACTGATTAAAGAGATTCCAGAGGTTAACAATTTTTTTGGAAAGTTTGCAATTGGCGATATAGTTAAAAGCATTGATAAAAGCGCTATATCCGAGAAACTATATCAACGAACTATCACAACTCCAAGCCATTACGCATATCTAAAAATTTCTGAAGGGTGTAACAGAAAATGTGCATTCTGTGCTATTCCACTTATTACAGGAAAACATAAATCGGTAGAAATTGATGATTTAGTAAAAGAAGCGCTTTTTTTAGCTGAACAAGGCACAAAAGAGCTTATTTTAGTTGCACAAGACCTAAACCAATATGGCAGCGATTTAGCTCGTAAAATCACACTTTACGAACTTATTGACAGACTATCTGATATTCCTGAAATAGAATGGATTAGATTGCAATATCTATATCCCCAAGGATTTCCTAAAAAACTGCCGAATTTGATGGCTAATAATCCCAAAATATGCCATTACGTTGATATTCCTTTTCAACACGCCAACAATATTATACTGCAAAAAATGGAGAGATACCACTCCTACGAGGATAATATTAGAATAGTTGAAATGCTGCGGGAAGCAGTTCCAGATATTGCTATCCGAACAACTTTAATTGTTGGATTTCCCGGCGAAACTGACAAACGTTTTGACGAGTTACTGAAATTTGTCGAAACCGTTCGTTTTGAGCGACTTGGAGCATTTACATATTCGCACGAAGAGAATACACCTGCTGCTAAAAAACTGAAAGACAACGTATCAGAAAAAGTTAAGTTACAGCGACTTGAACAGATTATGAGTGTTCAAGAAAAAATATCAACCGAAAAGAACCTAAGTAAAATAGGAACAATCCAAAGGGTTATTGTTGACAGAAAAGAGGATAATATGTTTATTGGGCGCACACAGTACGACTCACCAGAGGTGGATAACGAGGTTTTTATCACAAATAGAAGCGGAACAAAAATAAAAGTTGGTGATTTTATAAACGTTGAAATTGTTGATGCACACGCTTTTGACCTGTTTGCAAACACTATTAATGATATTAAAAATTGAATAGGTTTTAAACTTTTATTATGTCAAACAACTTTTTTTAAAAGAAATTTACTATTTTCGTAAATTCAACATTATGTTAACGAATAATATGCTATTTAAAAATTTCTTTTAATCAAAAGTTATGTTTAAAACATTTATCCACAAACATATAGCAACGATTTTTGCAATAACTATTTATTCCCTTTTGCTTACAGGTTGTACAAAAAAAAGTCCCTACCCCGGTTACTCTTTGATTGATGGAGATGTTTATTACAAACTTATGATGTTTGGAGACGAACGTAGTTTTCCCAAAGCAAATGACTTTGTTACAATCGACATTGCATATAGAACGATGGACGATAGCCTCTTTTTTATTGGTCGGCGCACGTTGCAACTCTCTGAACCAGAATTTCCGGGTTCAATAGACTACTGCTTTTTTGCACTTGCAGAACATGATAGCGCTTCATTTATAATTGATGCACAAGGATTATTCGAAAAAACATTGAACGGAGAGTTGCCATCATTTCTAAGCGCGGGAGATGTGCTTAAAGTTGATATTAAAATGATAATCAAAAGAACTGAGGATCAATACAAACGCGAGAAAGAGGAGTTTTTAGCATGGATTAAGGATTTCGGAGAGTATGAACGCACCGTTTTGGAGAATTTTATTGAACAACGAGACATTAAAATAAAGCCGACAGAATCTGGTATGTATTTTATCCCTTTGAAAAGGGGCGACGGTAAAAAAGTTGAACTCGGCGATATTGTTACAGTTAACTATGAAGGTAAATTTTTAAATGGCGATTTCTTCGACTCTACGGTTGAAAGAGAGCAGCCTTTCGAGTTTGTATATGGCACCGAATGGCAGGTAATCAGGGGATTAGAAGAGGCTATTGGAATGATGAGAGAAGGCGACAAAGCAGCAATTATTCTTCCTTCAGGATTAGCGTGGGGTTCTAAAGGTTCAATTACAGGAATAGTTCCACCGTTTACTTCGGTTATATATGAAATAGATTTGATATCTGTTCAACAAAGAGCAAACCGTTTATAAACAACACTCTTTTACATATAGCTCAACCAATCATGCAAATTTGTATTGCTTGAGTTTTCCATCTCCATCAAAAATGACTATTTTCGCAGATTGTTTTGCGAAAGAGAATTAAAATAATAACGACAAACAAATAAATAAATTTATGCGTTCACTAATTATCTTATTATTATCGCTAATAATTTTAGCGGGCTGTAACAGTAGCAACAAAAAAAAGACTCACGACAAAGGTTTCAAATATATAAACCACATTAAATCTGAATATGGGCTAAGTCCGAGACCCACCGACATTGTAATATTAAATCTAAGAATAACCGCACCAAACGACTCGATTCTCGAAGAGGCATCGAACTTGACAATGCAAGTGCAACAACCCGCACACAAAGGAGGCTCGATAGAAGATGCGCTTATGTTTATGCACCGCGGTGACTCTATATCATTTTTTATAAATGCTATAGATTTTTATACTTACTCTAAGCAAACACCTGCACCACAGCATTTTAAAGAAAAAGATTTATTAAGATTTGACATTGGATTGGTTGATGTAATGAGCGTTAAGAAATTTGAAGAGATACGCCGTACAAAACTATCATCTGGCTTTTTGGAAGAGAGAGAGTTTTTAGAAGATTTCCTTGAAAAAGTATCGAAAAATAGAGTTGAACTCGACTCAATGCTTTACTATCTGCCCGAACGTAAAGGAATAGGTCCAAAAATAGAAAACGGCGACTTGATTACAATGAATTACATTGCTTATTTTATTGATGGTAAGATATTTGCAAATACATATACCAATAATACTCCATTTACAATCATTGTTGGCGATGAGGCTCTTATACCCGGATTAGCAAAAGCGCTGATAGGATTACAAGAGTTAAGTAAAGGACGCGTTGTTATCCCATCATACCTTGCATACGGCGCAACTGGCGTTAAAGATATGGTACCTCCGTTTTCTACTTTAGTGTTTGATATTGAAATTATTTCAGTTACAAAAAACAGATAATTAATAAATGACAGTAAAAAACACATCGTTGCCTATTCTCATTTTGTTGATAATAGCGCTTAATATCAATCTTCCAATTTTAGCAAAAGTTCATATAACAACAGATACGCTATCAGTTCCACAAAACAAAAAGGAGTATCGAAGTTGGTTAAAAACGTTTGAACGTTCGAAAAGTGGACTATATCACAAAACCATTATACAAGGAAGTGGCAAAACACCAAAAGCAGGTGATTTGGTTGTTGTTAACTACAAAGGGCTATTCAAAGACAACACGGAGTTCGATAACTCTGCAAATCATGGAAGACCTTTAGAATTTAACGTCGGTGTAGGGCAAGTTATTGATGGCTGGGACGAAGCCATCTTATTGATGAACGAGGGCTCAAAATTGTGGATTATCGTACCTCCACACATTGGATATGGCAGTCGTGACAACGGTCCTATCCCCGCCAACTCAACCTTATATTTTGAGATTGAGCTACTTAAAGTTGTACCACAAATGCCAATTGAGCCTTTTAAAATAGATAAAAAGAATTTAAAGATTACTAAATCGGGGATTAAGTACGCCTTTATTGAGGATAACGATGGCGTTAAGCCCGATAGCAATTGCATTGTTACATTTCATTACACTGGCTATCTGCCTAACGGAAAGATATTTAGCTCA
>DAOOBP010000046.1:0-15761 GCA_035407925.1 Salinivirgaceae bacterium | reverse complement strand
TGCGAAATTATTGAACGGACAAAATGTGATTTTTTTGTCACTAACTTTATATCTCCGCAGGATAAAAAAAATATCGAGAACTACCTAAAAAGGCTCTCCAACGATTTTCCGAACCTAATAATATTAGCAAGTGGTTGTGATTTGCAAACAACTGACAACAATTTACCAAAAAATGTAATACAAATTCACGACTCAATTATGCTAAAAAAGAGACTGAAAGATTATAAAGATGGTGTCTCTATGCGTAAGTAGATTCAACTTACAAATACAATCTTTCTGCCTACTAAATAAAAAATAGGGTTCTCTTTATTGTCTTAAACAGTACCATTTATTTTTATCTAGGGAAAAGCAAAAAAGGGAAAACTCAAAATAATTAGAACAAGAGAAAACTTCATCTATTTCTCTAATAATTTGGCTGCTAATTGGTTAACAGTATAACTTTCCGGATATTCTTTAATGGCTTCTTGAAAATATCGTTTTGCTAAATCCCATTTTTCATTTTCGATGTAATACCTTATCAACAGTTCGTAGGACTCTTCCTTACCCCATGAAGGCAGAAATTCATTTTTAACTTTTTGAGTAGGTAAAGAGATTGCTTTTAACAGACACTCTTCAACTTCTTTTCCTCCTCCATATTTGACAGGAGTGTAAAAATCATTGCTTCCATAAACGTAATAAGCCCTTAAATTTGTTGAATCATTTGCAATAGCCAATTTTGCATTTTTCTTAATCTCATCGGAAATAAACATTGCCCTCATTCCTTTAAACTGAATGCCAAAACTTTGTAACATTGCAAGCAGAGCATAATCTTCTGAATTTTTATTTTTCATTTTGTCTAACCACTCTATTCCTTGGTCTATCACCTTTTCGGCTTTTTTCTTATCTTCATTTTGCAAATAATAAATTGAACAGTAAAACTGTAAGTACGAACGCCAATACAAGATTATTTTTTGTTGTTGTTCTGTCTCATTAAGCTCTTTCAGTCTATTGCTTAATTCTAAAAGTTTTGTGTCCTCTTTAGTCATTAAGCTTTGTACAAAAGCATTGTAAATTTTGTCCTGAATACCGGAAAGCAAGGAATCAGGTTGTAATTTTTCAACTTGCGCTTGATAACTTATAGCGGTATTTGTCACACTATTTGTATTTCCTTCACAAGAAGCAAATAACAATAAAATAAATAATATACGTCTCATAATTAATCTGTTAATGATATTAATAATTAAAATTACTTTCAATATTTCTACTTTTTTCTGACTCAACTATTCAAACAAATCATCTTTATCTAAATGGTTGATTGTATTTTTTCTTGTCCATAAAAAGAACAGGAAGTGAATAAAAAGTAAAATTCCCCAAATCACAGCTGTTATGTGAATAGGGTCAATTATTTCATAGCGAGAATTAAAACCAAGGATAAACCACAACTCTGAAACAGCGTTGTGTGTCAAATAGGTAGCCAAGTGAAAACGGAAACCGACATCATAAATTGGCAGATACATCCAATCCCTTTTTCCGAAAAACCATCCTGCACTAAACATAGTTATGCCATATAGGACGGCACTTGTTACAGAGAGCAATAAAATTTTATTTTCAAGCCCATAAGAGAGGCAAAATCTAAAAATCGCTGTCAAAACAAATGACGTTCCAGCGAATTTTAATAAATTTGGTGTGATTATTTTCATTGTTCCTAGAGGTTTAAAAGGTTTTTAATTTCATCAGAATAAAAAAGTTTAATGTTCCGTTTTACAAATAGTGAGAAAAGCTCTTGTCCAAGGTCGGTCAAAAAATAGTATTTTCTGTCGGGTCCCTTGTTCCCTTTTCTCAGCTCAAAGTCCAATACGTCGATTTGCTCATATTTTCGGAGCGCTCTGTACAAACTCTGCTCTTCGCAAGTGATTGCACCGCCTGATTTCGTTACTACAAAATCCTTGATTTCATCAACATACTTCCTATCTTCTTGCAGAGCCAGAAAAATCCATAATGTTAGTTGTCCCTTTTTATAGGTCTCTTCCCAAGAGTCGAGAAGTTCTTGTAGTTTTTTTTCTTTTTTCATATTCATCAATCAGTATTATACAAGAAGTATAATACAAAAGTATGAGTTCTATTTTAAACTACCAAAAAAATAAGCTATTATTTATTAATTATTTTTATAGTATCGGTGTATAGCATTTAAAATCAATTGTTCATTGCTTAAGTTTTTGCTACTTTTGCAAGCTTAGAATATTAATCAAGCAAACCTTCTATCTAATATTACATCCTAACTATCTGTAAATTATGGATTTATTCTCACAAAACAATTTGACCACCAAAACATTAAAAAACGGATTTACCGTAATTTTAAACGAAGACCACAGACTACCAAAAGTTTTTGGACTTGTTGTAACAAAAGCTGGGGGCAAAGACGATCCCGCAGACGCAACAGGAATGGCTCACTACATGGAGCATATGCTATTTAAAGGCACTACTAAACTTGGTACGTTAGACTGGGAAAAGGAGAAACCACATATCGACAATATATTCAAGTTATATGATTCATTATCAGCAACAAAAGACGAAGAGGAGAGAAAGAAAATTCAAACACTAATAAACGAAGAGTCTCTAAAAGCTGCACAATACGGCATTCTGAACGAAATGAGCAATTTGATTTACAGAATGGGCGGAACGAAACTTAACGCTTTTACATCACCCGACATTACAGTGTTTTTCAATGAATTTCCGCCAAATCAAATCAATCGTTGGATTGACTTGTATTCACATCGTTTTCAGGAGCCTGTTTTCAGGGCTTTTCAAGCCGAACTCGAAGTGGTTTACGAGGAAAAAAATATGTACGAAGACCAATTTCAAACAAAACTTATCGAAAGTTTTAATCGTTACATGTTTAAAAAGCACCCATACGGGCAACGCTCATTAATAGGCACAAAAGAGGATTTAAAAAACCCAAGCCTTACCAAAATGTACGAATTTTACAAAACTTGGTATGTAGCTAATAATATGGCTCTTATATTGTCTGGCGACTTCAATACAGATGAAGTAATGCCAATGATTGAGAAGAAATTCGGTCAACTTAGGAACGCAAAATTGCCAGAGCGTATAAAATATATTGAAGATCCATTCAAAAGACGCGAAGTGTATAGCGAAAAGCTCTCGCCTATAAAAATGAATTTATTGGGCTTTCGCGTCCCAGCCGATGGCGAAGAAGAAAAACCCGTTATGGACGTGATTTGTAAGATGTTAAACAATTCAACACAAACAGGTTACTTAGACCAACTTAGCCTTGACAATAAACTTTTGGCAGCCGTAGCAATGCAAATCCCTTACCATGACTACGGAAGCCTAATTGTAATGGCTATTCCTAAGCTAATTGGACAGAGCCTCGAAAGCGCTGAAAATCTTGCTATTGAGCAAATGCAAAGGATAGCCAAAGGCGATTTTACCGAAACATTTCTCGAAACCATTAAAAATGAATTTTACAGTGAAGAGCAACAGAAATTGGAATCGTTGCAAGAAAAATCACTTGCCTTAGCTTTTGCATTTACAAAAGGTTTAGACCTGAACACTGTTTTTAATAAAGCTGAGATAATCAAAAAAATCACATCTGATGATGTAAAAAAAGTTGCCTCTAAGTACTTTGGCAACAACTATTTGGTTTTACAATCAAAAACAGGCAAACCTCCTATTGATAAGATTGACAAGCCAGGATATAAGCCAATTATGTCAAACACACAAGAGGTATCTGAATATCAAAAACACTTCAATAACATTAAACCCAAAGAACTTGATTATAAGCCTGTTGACTTTTCAAAAAATATTCAGGAGAAGGAAATTTATAAGAATTACAAAGTTTTCAGAACTGCAAATAACGTAAACGACATATTTACACTACAGATTTTATTTTGCGTTGGCGCTGAAAAAATCAAAAGACTTGATTTAGCTACTTCGTATATGAACCTCACGGGTATCAAGGGATTAAACTCAAATCAACTAAAACTTGAATTTGCAAAGCTTGGCGCTACATATATTTTCGATGTTAACGAAAGTTACACATCTATCAACGTAGTCGGAATAGAAAAAAATCTCCCAATAGTCCTACAGCTACTCGATAAGCTAATTAACGAACCTGTTGCCGACAACAGCAAAATATCTACCATATACGAAAACGAAAAAGCTAATAGAGAGATTGAGCGCAAAGAACCTGATAACGTTGCCGACGCTCTGTTACACTACACTTTATACAACAAAAAATCGAAATATATTGATAGAGACAAACTTAGCGATATTAAAAAACTTAATGCATCACATTTAATTGACGTATTTAAATCAGCAACTCAATACGCAATTGAGATATTTTTCGCAGGAAATACCAATATTGACGAACTTTGCGAACACGCACGTAACAATCTCAAATTCAATGAAAAACTAAAGGATACGGACTCCCCTATTTACAAGCCAACTGTAACATATCCCGAAAACGCACTATTTTTTACCGACAAGAAAAAGGCAAAACAGGCAAAGATATTTTTCACAACGAAATCAGAGTTATCAAAAGAGGAATATGCAATGCTCAATGCCTTTAATGTTTATATAGGTGGCGGATTTTCAGGCTTGTTGGCACAGGAAATTCGCGAATACAGAAGCATGGCTTATGCGGTTGGCGGAAGTTTTAAAATGCCAAAAAAACAGAACGACCCAGTGCATTTTACTGCATACGTGGGAACACAATCCGACAAGGCAAATGAAGCCATAGAAATTCTGAACTCAATAATTCGCGATATGCCACAAAAACCCGAACGTATCGAAATGATTAAGGAGTATCTGATTAGTAAAACATTAACCGATAAGCCCGATTTCAGAAACCTTATACCTGAAGTTAAAAAATGGAAAAACCAAGGATATGAAACTGATCCATTTAACGAATTAACAGAACATTATAAAAATTTGACTTGGGATAAGTTGTACGAATTTTACAGTCGAATGTTAAAAGAGAACAAATTTGCGATAGTTGTTGTTGGTGATAAATCGAGAATATCAGTCAAACAATTTAATAAATATGGAAAGGTTAAAGAGATTAGCGAAAATAAACTGTTCACCAAATAATTAGATTTCAAGACACACAAGAAGGCTTTATTTGTTTATAATCCTGATATTCAACCAATTAATTTTAATTTGTTTTTTAAGCAATAATGTCGAATTATGAAGAGGAAACCATTTCTTAACAATTTTATTGACTAACACAGGGAAATATATTCGATATTTTTATAATTTTGCAGTCCGAAATTTTTGATTATGATTGACTTTAGAAATGTTTCGTTAGAAAAATTTGTTATACATCAGGTTGGTAGTAGATTTGATTCGTCATCGCTGCTACTTTCTGAGAGTGAATTGGTTATACATGATAGTGAGCTAAAACAAGTGCTCCTAACCTACTTCCTCTCATCGTTTAAACCGGGCGCATACTATGAGTTTGATATTAGTGGCATAGGAGAAAATCATAATATGTACAAATATTGTAAAGCAATATTTAACAATCCTGAAGAATTTAAGACAAATAGTGACTTGATAGCCAAGTGGTTACACACAACATCACAACATCCTAATATAAAAACAGGAGAACTTTATATAGCGCTTTTTAAAAATTGTAATATTGATGGACAAGAGGTTGATTGCTTAGGAGTTTTTAAAAGTGAGAACAAAGACGTTTTCCTGAAAGTCTATCAAAATGACCAACTATTAGTTGCCGAGCATGATCAAGGAATAAATATTCGTAAATTAGATAAGGGTTGTCTTATTTTCGACGTCTATGAAGAGAGTGGTTATAAAATTGCTATTGTAGATAAGATTAACAAAAGCGCTGAAGCACAATATTGGCGCACCGATTTTCTTAATCTAAGCCAAATTGCAGATGGCTATTATCAAACTGAAAATTTCATCCAAGTTTGTCAACAGTTTGGTAATGACGTTTTGACAGAAGAAAACAACGTTGAAAAAGCACAGCAAATTGCATTTTTACAACGTAGTGACGACTATTTTAAAAACTCAAAACTGTTTGATAACGAAGATTTTACAAAAAAGGTAATCGGACAAAATGAGGCTATCGAAGCCTTCGAAGAGTACAAAAAACAGTTTGCCGATGATTACGGTGTAGAATTTGCAGACAGTTTTGTCGTTTCTAAGCCAGCGCTATCGAAAAGTAGAAGATATTTTAGACCCGTTATCAAGTTGGATAGAAATTTTCATCTATATGTGCATGGAGACCCCGAAAAAATAGAGCGAGGATTCGATAACAACAAACAAATGAATTATTATAAACTCTTCTTCAACGAAGAAACATAAAAGAACATATATGGCATCAATAAAACGATTAAAAAAAGAATTAGATTACCTGACCTCTGATCTGCTTTTTGGCTGTTACGTTGCAGAAATTACAAATCTATCAGCAACAGAGGAGATTACTAAAATAACCCAAGATATTATAGATCTCCATAATGAAACAATTGACAATATCAACGGTTTTCGCAGATTAGATAAAGAGACAGGAAAAAACGCAAAACAATATTTCAAAGAGCTTCGTTCACAAATAGTTGACTCAACACAAGAAATTGTTAGTCGTATAGAATCTTTAGACAATAAAAAATAGCAAAATGATTAAAATAACTCTTCCCGATAATAGCGTCCGCGATTACCCCTCCGGAGTTACAGGTTTTGAAATAGCGCAAAGCATAAGCCCACGCCTTGCTGAAAACGTATTGTCAGTAACCGTAAATGATGACTTGTGGGATTTAACACGTAAAATCACCAAAGATGCTTCGATAAAATTACATAAATGGGAAGACGAAGAGGGTAAACATGCTTTCTGGCACTCATCAGCGCACTTGTTAGCCGAGGCTCTGCAGCAACTATATCCCGGAATAAAATTCGGTATCGGTCCAGCTATTGAAAATGGGTTTTACTATGACGTTGAACTTCCTGAGGGAAAAATGATTACAGATGCTGATTTTGCAAAGATTGAAAGCAAAATGATGGAATTAGCATCACAAAAAAACCAATACGTCAGAAACGAAGTTCCCAAACAAGAAGCCTTTAAGTATTTTGAAAACATTGGAGAAAACTATAAAACTGAACTAATATCTGAACTAGAAGACGGAACCATATCATTCTATAAACAGGGAACGTTTACAGATCTTTGCCGAGGTCCACACCTACCTACAACAGAGCCTATTAAAGCTGTTAAAGTTACTTCTGTCGCAGGAGCATACTGGCGTGGTGATGAAAAACGAAAACAGTTAACACGCGTTTATGGCATCTCTTTTCCGAAAAAGAAAATGCTTGACGAGTACTTAATTATGCTCGAAGAGGCAAAAAAACGCGATCACAGAAAAATCGGAAAAGAGCTTGAACTATTTACCTTTTCACAAGCCGTTGGTCAAGGACTGCCTTTGTGGTTGCCAAAAGGAGCTGCTCTGCGTGAACGATTGGAAAACTTCTTAAAAAAGATACAGAAAAAATATGAGTATCAAATGGTTATGACACCGCATATTGGTGGAAAACAACTATATGTAACCAGCGGACACTACGCAAAATACGGCGAAGACTCTTTTAAACCAATCAAAACCCCAGCCGAAGGCGAGGAATTTTTATTAAAGCCAATGAACTGCCCTCATCATTGCGAAATATATAAATCAAGTCCAAAATCGTACAAAGATTTACCAGTACGTTTAGCCGAGTTCGGTACAGTATATCGTTATGAACAGAGTGGCGAATTGCACGGATTGACACGTGTACGTGGCTTTACGCAAGACGACGCACACATCTTTTGTCGCCCCGACCAACTGAAAGAGGAGTTTATTAAAGTAATTGATATTGTTTTTTATATTTTTAAAACTCTCAATTTCAATGACTTCGTAGCACAAGTTTCATTGCGTGACAAAAATAATCACGAAAAATATATCGGCTCCGAAGAAAATTGGGAAAAAGCAGAAAGTGCAATTATAGAGGCTGCTAACGAAAAGGGTTTGAACTACGTTATTGAGTATGGCGAAGCTGCATTCTATGGTCCAAAATTGGATTTCATGGTACGCGATGCTATTGGCAGAAAATGGCAATTAGGAACAATACAAGTGGACTATAACTTACCCGAACGTTTTGAATTAGAATATATTGGACATGACGATAAACGACACCGACCTGTAATGATCCACCGCGCACCGTTTGGGTCAATGGAACGTTTTATTGCTGTGCTAATTGAACACACTGGTGGTAAGTTCCCATTGTGGCTAACTCCAGACCAAGTGGTAGTGATGCCTATTAGCGAAAAATTCAACGGATATGCAAAAAATGTTTTAGATTTCCTAAATAATTCCGATATTCGCACCGTTATTGACGACCGTAACGAAAAAATTGGTCGTAAAATACGTGATAATGAACTAAAAAGAGTTCCATTTCTAATTATCGTAGGAGAAAAAGAGATGGATACAAATACTGTTTCCGTTCGCCGACAAGGAGAAGGCGACAAGGGAATAATGACGCTTAAAGAGTTTGCTGAACATGTACAAAATGAAGTAAATAACGAATTGTTAAATTAATTTATGGAGGAGAGATCTATTAATCAAAAATCTACACAAAGAACACCAAGAGGAAAGGCAGTACAAGAACCCGCCCATCGTATCAACGAAAAAATAATTACACCTAAGGTTCGCCTTACAGGAGACAATATCGAGAACCAAGGAATTTATAGCATAAAAGAAGCGCTACGCATGTCTGAGGAGATGAATCTCGATTTAGTGGAAATCGCACCAAATGCTGACCCCCCTGTATGTAGAATTATTGATTATCAAAAATTTTTATACGACCAAAAAAAACGACTCAAAGAGCAAAAAGCAAAAGCGTCAAAAGTTGTAGTAAAAGAGATTAGATTCGGACCCAACACAGATGAGCACGATTTTGAATTCAAAAAAAATCATGCTATTAAGTTCCTGCAAGAAGGAGCAAAAATTAAAGCGTTCGTCTTTTTTAAAGGAAGAACCATTCTGTTCAAAGAGAAAGGCGAAATACTGTTGCTAAAACTTGCAACAGAACTCGAAGAGTGGGGTAAAGTAGAACAACTCCCAAAACTTGAAGGAAAAAGAATGACAATGTTTATATCTCCCAAAAAACAAAAAAAGTAACTTGTTTAACAAAATTAAATCTAGAGAATTATGCCTAAAGTGAAAACAAATCCCGGAGCAAAAAAACGATTTGCATTAACAGGAACGGGAAAAATTAAACGCAAACATGCGTACAAAAGTCATATTTTAACAAAGAAAACTATCAAGAGAAAACGTCGATTAACAAATACCTCATTGGTATCAAAATCTGACACAAACAACATCTTGAGATGTTTAGGTTTAAAGTAATCAAATATTAATATTAACAATAGAGTGCCTCAGTTTTAAAGATTCGGATAACGAACACTGAACATTCGTAAAACAAATAACAAAATGGCTAAAGCATCAAACATAGTAGCAGGAAGAGCCCGAAGAAAAAAAATCCTTAGTAGAACTCGAGGATATTTCGGAGCAAGAGGTAACGTGTGGACCGTAGCTAAAAACACATACGAAAAAGGATTGCAATATCAATATCGCGATCGCAGAACTAAAAAACGTAATTTTAGAGCCCTCTGGATCCAAAGAATTAACGCAGGTGCACGTCTTCATGGAATGACCTATTCAGAACTAATGGGAGCATTACATAAGAAAAACATACAAATCAACCGTAAGGTTCTCGCCGACTTGGCTATGAACCACCCAGAAGCTTTTGAAATGATTGTAAAATCAGTTAAAGCATAAGGTTGAAGTTTTTTGGGAGAAAAAGATTGTCATTTGATATAAAAAACCGCTTAATAATTGTTTCAAGCGGTTTTTTGTTTTTTATTGTTTTATACCAACATCTAGCTATATCGCTGCATATCAGTTGATTATATTGTTACATTGATAAATTTAATAAATCATTGTTAAAGACATATTTTGTGAAATTATAAAAAAATAATTATTTTAGTGGGGTTTTAAACCAAGCTTTTAAAACTTATAAAAAACAATACTATACGCGACATAATGAGATCTCAAAACATAGCTTCTAGAAAGATTCTTTTTATATCAGGAGCGCTAACCATCGCTACGTTGCTGCCTCATAGTTTACTATCGCAAAAACCAAGATACGAAGTTTTTGGAAAAGTAAAAATGTCAGAAGGCGATCCAGAAGGAACACGAGTATATATTGACCGTGATAATCAAAGAGTACGAAATGAGACTATATCAAGAAACGGTAAGTTTGAGTTCGAGTTAGACTATCAAGCAAATTATATTTTAACTTTTGAAAAAGCAGGCTATATTACAAAAAGCGTCAACGTTAATACACACATACCCGATTCTGAATATCAAAATGTATCTTATGACCCGTTTGATCCATTTGAATTTCAAGTAATTTTATTTAAGCAGCCAGAAGGAACAGATGTAGTTGTATTTAATCAACCTGTCGCAATTATAAAATATCACCCCGCTAAGGACGATTTTGATTACGATACCGACTATTCTAAAACTATTCAAAAGCGAATAGATGATATTGAAAAAAAACCTATTGTAAAAACAACTCCCCAAGAAAATGAAAGAAAAGTTGCCGCCGAGCTACAAGCTCAAGTAGAAGCAGCGAGAAGAGCTAATGAAGAAAAACAAAGAGAAGAGAATATTGCAAGACAAAGACAAATTGCAGAACAAAAACGAGTTGCAGATAGCATTAGAATTGCAAAAGAAGAAGAAAAAAGAAGGCAAAATGAAGAACATGCTAGAAAATTAGCAGAACAAAAACGAGTTTCTGATAGTATTAGGGCTGCTCAAGAAGAAATTGCAAGACAAAAAGCTGTAGAAGATGCTCGAAAAAGAGCTATGGCACAAGCACGAGCAGATAGCATACAACGTGCACAAGAGATTGAAAGGGTAAGAAAAGCAGCAGAAGAAGCTGCAAGAGTTCAAGCAGAACTAGAAAGTAAAAAATTAGCCGAAGAAGAAGCCAAAAGAAAAGCTAAAGAGAAAGAAGAAAAAATCCTTGCCAGACAAAGAGAATTAGCCGACAGCATCAAAAAAGTAGAAGATGAAAAAGCACGTGCTGAACAGTTGGAACAGATTCGAAGAATTGCTGAACAAAACCGTATAGCTGATAGTATAAGATTAGCAGAAGAAGAAAAAAATAGAGTTCGGTTAATTGAGGAGATGAAACGGGTTGCTTTAGAAAAAGCTCGCGCTGACAGTATTCAGGTAGCACAGCAAGAAGAAGCAAGATTAGCTCAAATAGAAGAAAACAGAAAGCGAAGAGAGCAAATTGAAGCAGCTAAAAAAGCCGAGGAAGAGGCGAAAAGAGAAGCCCAAATAGAAGAAGCAAGAAAAATTGCTCAACAAAGAGCAGTATCTGATAGCATAAAAAGAGCTCAAGAAGAACAGCAAAGACTTAGAGTAGAAGAAGAAATACGTAGAGTAGCAATAGAAAGAGCCACAGCAGACAGTATTTTCAGAGTTCGCGAAATAGAAAGAAAAGAAAGAGAAAGAGAACTTAACGAAATAAGAAGAGCACAATATCGAAGTTCAATTGCAGAAAAGGCTACACGTTCACTTGAATCGAGTTTCGACGATATAGGCGATAAATTAGAAGAGGTTTTAGGAAGAAGAAAAACAGTTTATGAATATCAAGAATTTAATAAAAAAGTAACAAAAGTATTTATAAACGAAAATAATAGTCTTAGTGTTTTTGTAAAAGTAGAACACTCGTATGGCGATACATACTATTTTGTAGAAGAGGGCATAAGAGGATATAGGACAATTAGTCAAATGATTTATGTTACTAGAACAAAGGATTAGAACTCATATCGAAAAACAAACCCTAATCGACTCCCTGCAAAATAAAAGAAATATCAATTAAACTGCCACAATTATAACCAACAAATAAATTAGTGGCTTAAACGTCTCTTATTTTAAATCATAAAAAATTATAATATAAAAATATCGGTATTATAATGTATATAAGTAATTTAAAAATAAATAATTATAAAAATATTGAAAACACCAATCTATTTTTTTCCGAAAACATTAACTGTTTCGTTGGACTCAACGGCTCAGGTAAAACCAACCTATTAAGTTCTATCTATTATCTATCAGCTTGCAAAGATTACTTTAATATACCCGACAGCTCAAATATTCTTAAAGATTTCGATTACTTCATAATAGATGGCTATTTCATAAAAAACAGTAATCAAGAAAGAGTTTATTGCGGTGTTGAGCGCGATAAAGGAAAAACTATTAGCCTAAACGGAAAAAACTACCGTCGCTATTCCGATCACATAGGATATATCCCACTTGTTATGATAACTCCCTCTGACACAATGGTTATACACGCAGGTAGCGATGAACGTAGAAAATTGTTAAACTATATGATTTCGCAATTTGACCGCAATTATTTAACTAATGTCATTCAATACAACAAGGTTCTTGAAAATAGAAATAAAGCCCTTAAACAGATGCGCGAAAACAGTAGAATTGACGAACTAACCTTGGAAATGTACGATGTGAAGTTAATAAAATATGGAAACGAAATATTTTCTGTAAGAAAGAACTTCATGGATAATTTCAAGGACCTATTTCAACAATACTACACGATAATTAGCGACAATGACGAAAAAGTTGATTTTAAATATAATAGCCAAATTAATGATTCAGATTTTCAAGATCAATTAATAAAAAGCCGAGACTCAGACTTTGCTGCCGGACACACCACTGTAGGTATCCACAAAGACGATTTAGAAATGACTATTGACGAGCGAAGCCTTAAAAGATCAGCGTCTCAGGGACAACAAAAAACTTTTATTATTTCAATCAAGTTGGCATATTATGAATACTCTGCCAAAATAACAGGAATAAAGCCCCTACTACTACTCGACGATATTTTTGACAAGTTGGATGCTAAACGCATCTCTAAAATAATAAAAATGGTATCTGCTGATCATTTCGGACAAATTTTTATAACAGATACAAACAAAGCAAGAATTGATGGTTTTTTAGAAGATATTGCATCTCCCTATAAAATATTTTCAGTATCTTGTGGGCAAGTAAAATTACAATATGAGAAGACAGAAAGTAACTAACTTAGGACAAGCAATTGATGAATGGATAGCCGAAAACAACTCCAAAAACAAACTTAACGAAACATCTATCATTAATAATTGGAGTGATTTTGTCGGCGAACACATGGCAAAAAGTACAAAAGGACTTAGAATAGACAACGGCGTATTATTTGTAAAAATAACGTCAGGGATTGTTAAACAGGAGCTTCAAATTATTAGAACACCTTTAAAAAATAAAATCAATAAAAAATATGGTTTTGAAATTCTAAAAGATATAAGGCTTGACATATAGTAACTTATTATTAAAACAGATATTAACTTTTAACACTAAATAATATGAATATCAAAAATCTTTTCGCAATGCTCACACTTATAGCAGCATTTGGGTGCACACAAAAAGTCGATAAAAACCCATTTTTGTCAGAGTATAACACTCCGTATCAAGTTCCACCGTTCAATGAAATTAAGAATGAACACTATATACCCGCACATGAAGCTGGTATCCAAGAACAGAAACTTGAAATTGAAAAAATCATAACCAATACGGAAGAACCAACTTTTGCAAATACAATTGAAGCATTTGAACTCAGTGGTAAAACTTTACAAAAAGTAAGGGCTGTTTTGGGAAATATAAAAAGCAGCGCAACAACCGATGAACTGCAAGAAATAGATAAGGTAACAGCGCCAATGGTTTCAAATCATTACGATGAAATATACATGAACCCCAAGCTATTTGCCCGAGTAAAAAGTGTATATGAAAATAAAGATTCCTTTGGATTAAATACCGAACAGTTAAAATTAGTTGAAAACACATACAAACGTTTTGTTCGCGGTGGCGCCAATCTAAACGATGCAGATAAAGAAAAAATGAAACAAATAAACAGTGAGTTATCACTGCTATCAATTAGTTTCCGTGAAAATGTAAACAAGGATAATGACAACTTTCAGCTCATCATTGATAATGAAGCTGATTTAGAAGGACTGCCACAAAGTGTACGAGACGCTGCTGCCCTTCTTGCAAAACAAAACGGAAATGAAGGAAAATGGCAAATTACATTAGATAACCCAAGCCGACTTCCATTTTTACAATACAGCAGTAAACGCGAACTGCGAGAAAAAGTATATAAAGCGTATGTTAAACGTGGAGACAACGATAATGAATACGATAACAAAGAAATCCTTAGAAAAATGTTATCACTACGTTATCAAAAAGCCAAACTATTAGGTTATAAAAATCATGCAGAATATGTTTTGGAAGAACGTATGGCAAAATCTCCAGAGCCTATTTTTGAACTTTGTAACGAATTAATGAGTCGCGGAACTATTGCAGCTAAGAATGAAGCTGCAGAAATGCAAAAACAGATTAAAGCCGAAGGAAACAACTTTAAGTTAGAGCCATGGGATTGGTGGTATTATGCTGAAAAAGTTCGTAAACAAAAATTTGACATCGACGAAGATCAACTTCGCACATATTTCTCTCTTGAAAATGCTCTGAAAGGAGTCTTTAGCGTCTCCAACAAACTGTATGACCTTAACTTTAAACAACGAGACGATATTCCACTATATCACGCTGATGCACGTGTTTACGAAGTCACAGACAACAATAACCAGACAATAGGTATATTATATATGGACTTCCATCCACGCAGAGGAAAAAACAGCGGTGCATGGATGAATAGCTTCCGTAAACAATATAACAACGAAAAAGGTGAACGAGTTCCCCCAGTAATTACAGTAGTTTGCAATTTCTCTAAGCCAACAGAAAACACTCCTGCCCTACTCTCATTTGATGAAGTAAGCACACTATTCCACGAATTTGGACACGCATTGCACGGATTATTAAGCCGTTGCCAATACTATTCACTATCGGGAACAGCAACACCACGTGACTTTGTAGAGTTACCGTCACAAATTATGGAAAATTGGGCAGCTGAACCAGAAGTAATGAAAACATACGCCTTCCACTACAAAACAGGCGAAGTTATACCCGACGAACTAATTGAAAAATTGGAAGCGTCAGCCAAGTTTAATCAAGGATTTGTAGTATCTGAATTCCAGGCTGCAGCCCTTTTAGATATGTACTGGCATACTATTGAAACCGAAGAAATACCCGATGTTTACGAATTCGAAGCTCAAATAAGAGACAAAACAGGTTTGATACCAGAAATTGAATACAGATACAGAAGCACATATTTCAACCATATTTTCGCGGGAGCGTATTCAGCAGGGTATTACAGCTACACATGGTCAGAGATACTCGATGCAGACGCATTTCAAGCATTCAAAGAGTCTTCACTTTTCGATAAAGAAACTGCTAACAAATTCAGAACAAACATCCTAGAACGTGGAGGCACCGAAGATGCCATGGATATGTACGTCAAATTTAGAGGTAGAAAACCAACTACTGACGCTCTTTTACAAAGAAAAGGTATATAAAATCAGTAATATTTAGAAACAGATACAGCAAAGCCAACTATCTTATAATTATTTAGTTGGCTTTGTTGTATATTTGGAATAGACAGGTTTTGTAGATACGGTCGCTGAGTTTATTGAAGTGACTATTGATTTGATCCCAAACCCTGATTTTTTAGGTAATAGATATTTGAAATTAGAAGGTAAAAGGAGC
>DAOOBP010000045.1:0-16444 GCA_035407925.1 Salinivirgaceae bacterium | reverse complement strand
ATTGCGTTGGGCAGCTTACACGTACGTGGTTGCAGCATTGTCGTCACTTGCAACGCTGCTTTATTATATTGCGATTTTTATGGGGCGAAGAGACTAGGCAATTAGCAATTAGCAATGCTTGCACTTGGTCGCTGAGCCTACATTTCGGCAAGCTCAATAACCATCGAAGTGAGTGTAGCCGAAGTGCAAAAAGTAGATAATAGGCTTAGTGTTATACCAATTGTAATTTAAAAATAGTCCAATCAGTATTGCGTGTCTCGAATTTCATTTAGTTTCATTATCGAACGCAACTTGGTATTAGGCACGAAAGTTTTATAGATTTTGCTCGAACAAGGGTTTGTATATCGCACCTTTGGGAGTCAAAATGCTTTGATACATAATTACTTTATCGCACAGAACTGTTTGAAATTCCTTGTTCCTGTATTTTCGAGACAAGTTGTTAATAATGTTATTATCAACTAATTGTTTAATTCTCCCAATAGTTACATGAGGCTTGAAAGCACGAAAGTCGTATTGAATTTTATGCTGTGCAACAATATCATTAATAACCTTGTGTAGTTTAACAAGTTGTTCGCTTGGCTCTACTCCTACCCAAATAACTGTTGGACTAACTTTGGGTCCAAAATAACCGACATTAGCAACTTTCAACTGGAAAGTTCCAAATTCATTAATACTATTTTCGAAATCGGCTTGAAGTTTCTGAATTACACTGTTTTGAGTATCTCCCAAAAACGCAATTGTCAGATGAAGAGTTGAAAAATCGACCCAATTAATTTTTGATGTCGATAAACTCTGTTTAATATCCAGCAATACCATTTTTAGTTCCTCATTTACAGGTATATCTATTGCTATAAAAGTTCTCATACTATTACAAAATGCCGACAAGTAGCAATTTACCTGTCGGCATAAAATATTGTTTACATTGTTACTTTATCTCAATCTCTATCCATTTTGAACGGTCTGGTTCCTCTGGTGTTTTCCATTTTTTAGGTGGATTTTCCTTCAACTCTTTTAACAACACCTCTACAGCTTTTTCGAGAGATGGATCTTTTCCTTGTGCAACCAAATGTGGAGAGTCAATCACCTCAATATCAGGATATACCCCTACTCCCTCTATAATCCACTCTCCCTCTTTATTATAAATACCAAATCGAGGAACATTAAACGAGCCTCCGTCAACAAAGCTGGGATTTGGAGAAATTCCAACAAGTCCTCCCCAAGTGCGTGCACCTATGACAGTTCCCAATCTCTTTTGTTTGAAGAAAAATGGAAACGCATCGCCACCCGATGACGAATATTGATTGATAAGCATAACTTTAGGACCATCGTGGGCAATACCTGGAGTACGCATTGGGTCAAGCCCATTTACGTTCCATTTTGCAAGTGTTTCGCGACCAACAATTTCAATCATTCTGTCGGGAATAAAGCCACCGCCGTTAAATCTGTCATCAATAATTAAAGCCTCTTTATCGTTATAAGCGTACATTCCGCGATGTAACTCACGATTACCATCATACGACGTGTTTGGTATGTGCATATAACCTATTTTTCCGTCAGAAAGTTTGTCAACCATCGCGCGCCGTTCGTTTACCCAATCAAGATACATAAGTTCGTGTTCGCAGTCAATTGGTTTAACTGTGTAAGTTGTTGCACCGTCGGCAGATGGTTTAGAGTTAACGGTAATTTTCACGGGAATATTTACTTTGTTTTCAAGGAACTTATAAGGATTATCGTTTGTTGTAACATCTATCCCGTCAATTGCTATCAAATAATCGCCCTCTTTAACATTAATACCTTGTTCGGTAAGTGGTGCGCGCCGACTTGGGTTCCAGTTTTCGCCCTTATAAATTTTTGTGAATTTATATCGTTGATTTTTAAAATCGGCTGCAAATTTTGCTCCTAAAAGACCTGATTCTAAACGTTTTACCTTTTCAAAATCGCCGTAATTTGAGTAGGCGTGTCCAGCGTTGGTCTCACCTATCATTTCTCCAAAAATGTAGTCTAAGTCAAACCTATGACTAACAAAAGGTAACATCTCACCATATTTTTTACGGAAACCATCCCAGTCAACTCCGTGTATATTAGAGACATAGAAATAGTCGCGATAGATACGCCAACCATCGGCAAATACTTGCTTCCACTCCTCAATTGGCTCGATACGCATATCTAATTTATCGAGATTTAGCTTGCCTTCTCCTGCTTTTTGATTTGGCGCTAAGGTGGCAACTCCGTAATCTGAGCCTTGGTTATAAAGGAATTTGTTTTCGTTAGCTGAAACAACGGCAAATGAAACACCTGCCATTATGGTCTCTTGTTTCCGCTCTTTAATATCAAATCGTTGAAATCCTTCATCATTACAAAAAACAATTCCATTTTTTATTGCATCAAGATTCCAATAAGAGCCTGATGGTAACGGGAATGCCACAATACGCTGATTTATTCCGTCAAAATCGATTGTAACGTTTAAATCTTTTTCTGATTTATCATCTTTTTTAGCGTTATCTTTTTTCGGCTCTGTGCTCTTTTGAGAGTCCTCGCTCGGTGTTTCAAGGGTTTCCTTAATATCTAACAGTCGTGGGCTATCTTTTCTAAGTGCAACAGCGTAAATGCGTGTTGCTTTATTGTAAAGATAATTGAACTCAAAATCAGAGAATGCTAAATTAAAATCGCGGTTAGATAGAAAAAATATGTAGTTGCCGCATTTAGAAAACACGGGACTTCTATCGCTGAAAGTTGCATCAGTTAGTTGAGTTTTTTCAGATTTTTCGATATTGTAAACCCAAATTGCAGACTGATTGTTAGGATTATTTTTTGTGTATGCAACCCAACGAGAATCGGGAGAAAACGCATACGAACGTATTTCGTTGCTTGTTGGCGTGTCGATAACTGTGACTTTTTTGGTAGTTACGTCAACAAACTGGAGTTGCATGCTTCTGTCAAAGAAAACCAAATATTTACTGTTTGGCGACCATTTGGCTTGATATTTCCAACCTTTTGAGTTTTTAGTAATTTGTGTCGGCTTTGCACCCTCTTTATTTTCAATCAAATACAATTCATATTCATCGGTAGAGTCATTATAGAATGCTATATATTTTCCATCGGGCGACCAAGCTGATGATAAATCTCTGACTCCTTGACTGTTTGTAAGATTGGTAATTGTACCCTCTCCAGCGGGAACAGAAAAGATATCTCCGCGAGCATCAATTAACACGCGGTTTCCATTTGGAGAGATATCAACACCACTAATATCTTCTTTTACATTTTTGAAATATGGAAGTGTATATGGATTATCGTAATTGATACTGATTTTTACTCTTTCGGTATTTCCGTTTGCCAGATTTAGCTTATAAATATGTCCACCATGTTCGTAAACAATTTGACCGTTTGAGCCACTGGGCCACATAACATCAAATGTGTCGTGGTTTGTAACTTTTGTAGTCTCTTTGGTATTAACATCGTAGCTAAATATATTTAGCCATAGGTCTCTGTCTGAAGCATAGTAAATTTTATCACCGTACCAAACGGGCACTTGGTCTGTACCCTTAAAGTCGGTAATCTCTTCAGAAAGATTTTTTTCTAAATCATAAATCCAGATATTTGACGCGCGACCACCTTTATATCTTTTCCATGTTCTAAATTCACGGTCGATATACGAGAAAGCAACTTTTTTGTTATCGGGCGAAAGTGTTCCAAAACCTCCGTGCGGTATCGGATATTCTTCCTCTAAACCTCCCTCTATGCTGACTGTAAAGTATTTTCCCATTCGATCGCCGTATTCGGTTCGGTTGCTACGGAAAAACACCTTTTTACTGTCGGCTGTCCAGCCTAAGACCACGTTATCGAAGCCTCCGCGCGGTGGCAAATTTGTAACATCGTTATAAAAAGTTAATTGTTTAGGAGTACCTCCATTTGCGGGCATTACATAAACTTGTCGACTTCCGCTGTACTCGCCTGAGAAAGCAATCCATTTTCCGTCTGGCGAAATTTTTGGGAAAAGCTCAATTCCACGATGTGACGTCAGTTTACGTGCTACACCTCCATTTGAATCGACTGTCCAAATGTCGCCTGCATAAACAAATACTATGCGTTCGCCATTGATGTCGGGGAAACGCATCATTCGGGCATCATCATAAGCCCACGACTTTGTTGCACAAAAAGTTACCGCAACAAACAGAAATAATAATTTTTTCATATAAATGGGTTTTTTATTAAATTTTAACATTTAAGTCTGTAAAATACGAAATTTTAACTAAAATTACTTTTTAAATCGTAAAAAGGTCGTTTTTATATTAACTTTCAAAGTAGAGCAGGTCAGCGCTATCAATCTCAATCTTATCATCAAAATATTGAGGCAACGAAAGGCTACGACCTATAATCCTTACTATCTCCTCTTGATAAATTTTGGGACCTGACAATGTGTTTTTCAATATAACTACAGTTATTTTATTTTCAGGAAAGCGCATTAGCAATGTTTTAAAGCCTTGCCACCATCCTGTATGATAATATACAGACGTTTGATTGTAATTGGCTATTCTCCAGCCATATCCATAATTATGTTTTGATGAGATTGGCATTCCATGGGGCGCTAATGCTAATTCAAGAGTTTCATTTTTTATGATTACAGAATCGTATAGCGCCTGATCCCACAACACAAGATCTCTTGCCGTTGACCACACACCTTTATCTCCATAACAGCCATTTAGATAATCCTCCCTGCTATCATGTCCAAATTTATTGTATCCTGTTAGCATATTGGGGAAATTATCATTGATATCTGGCACTAAAAGTTCGGTTTGCAACATTCCTGCAGGTTCAAAAAGATTGTCTCTGAGATAGTCGTGAAACGACTCGCCTGTAACTCTCTCAACTATAAGCGATAATATAACATAACCTGTATTAGAGTATCTAAATCTACTTCCGGGATTTGAATAGATTGCAGGGGGATTTTTTACTAATAGTCCCAGCAAAGAGTCGCCAGAAATAGAATTATAACGAGAATCTGTGAATTTATCTAAAAAATAAACATAATTCGGAAGCCCCGACCTATGGCATAACAGTTGATGAATGGTAATATTATGGTATGGAAATTCAGGAATAAATTTTTGTACTGTGTCATATAGATTTAACAAACCCTTTTCATATAATTGTAAAATTGCCACAGCTGTAAATTGCTTAGTAATAGATGCTAATTGAAAACGAGAGTTTTGATTTATATTAGCGTTTACCCTTCTGTTTTTAAACGATTTATACCGTTCAAAAACAATATCTCCATCGCATGAAACTATCATAGCTCCTGAAAAACCGCCTGTTATCTTGTCATTATACAGTTTCTCGAATTCTGCTCTTAAAATAGGATAAAATGATGTGTCGGGCTCATTTAATGTTTCAGTTTTATTACAGCCTGAAAAGTTTGTTGGAAAAATATTTCCCAAAATAAAAAAAAGTACTAACGTGAATAATAAAAATAAAAATTCAGTTCTTCCTTTTCTCATTTCAGTTAACGATAAAATCTTATAACACCACAAAAATATAAAAATTGTACGTTATGCACTACTTTTTTAGAAATTAGAAGTTAAAAGTTAGTAGAACGCAGATGATACAGATGTAACAGATTCACACAGATTTTTATCCGTGTAAATCAGTTTAATCCGTGTTATCTGTGTTCCAATTGTTAATTGCTAATTGCACACTTCGGCTTCGCTCACTTCGACTACGCTCAGCGACCAAGTGCACCGCATTGCTAATTGCTTAAAGGAACGGTTCAATTACCCTGTAATAATATCCATGCATAAAGGCAATTGCCATTCCGTAATTTGTTATGGGCACTCCCGCATCAATAGCAACTTGTAAGCGTTGATGTAGCTGTTTTCGGGTTATCATACAACCACCGCACTGAACAACTAAAGCATAATCTGTGATCGGGCGATTTATTTTGGACAGCCCTGCTACAACATCAAATTCGAGCTGCTTTTTTGTGTACTCTATCATCCACCTTGGGATTTTTACCCGCCCAATATCGTCACAACTAACGTGATGTGAACATGATTCGAGAATTAGAACTCTATCACCATCTTTCAAACTGTCGATTTTCGGAGTTCCTTTCATATACTCCTGAAAATTGCCTTTATGGCGAGCTAAAACTATGCTAAATCCTGTCAGCATAATATCATCGGGCACAAGCTCATCTTTCCGATAAAATAATTGAGAATCGGTAATTACCAATTTTGGTTTGATGCCTGTTGTTTTCAAAAATCGCGCTACCTCATTGAATTGCAGAACGATAGACACAGCGTGATTGTCGAGCATATCACGAAGTACTTGAACTTGCGGTAATATCAATCTTCCTGCAGGGGCTTCAGCGTCAATTGATACAATAAGTAACACTATATCGTCTTTCCGAACAATATCGCCCAAAATCGAAGAGATTGTATAAGCTGTTTCAGGTGTCAGACGTTTAATCTCTTCAATGATTGCTTTTAATCCTTCGGGATTTACAGTATTGATAAGAAAAATATTCTTATTGTACTTGTCTTGTACCGATTGAATTAGCCGATTGTCAGGGGTTGAAATATCTGTTTTTGAATAAACTAAAATATAAGGCAACTTGTGCTGATCAAAATCTTTGATAAGATTATCTTCTATTTCACCGAATTGATTATCTGTAACTAGCAGAAAAGCCAAATCTATTTGCGACAAAACTTGTCGCGTTCGCTGAATACGTTTTTCTCCGAGTTTACCAACATCGTCAATTCCTGCTGTATCGATAATAACCACCGGAGAAAAATCCAAAATCTCAACCGATCGCTTAACTGGGTCTGTTGTAGTGCCCGGAATATCGGAGACAATGGCAACTTCTTGCCCCGTTAGCATATTGATAAGAGTTGATTTTCCAACATTTCTGCGACCAAATATCCCTATATGTGGCTTTAGGTCACGTGTTGATTCTTTGTTTGTCATATATCGTTAGTTTTTTAAACAAAAACCTTTACTGCTCTTGGGATAATGCTTATCTCATAAGGCGTAGAGCCGATAATTTCTCCATCTGTTTCTGCAAAAATTTCTTGCTCAGACTCAATAAAGAATTTCTTGGTTTTAAACATTTTTACTCCCTTAATCTTGCTTACGGTTCCATTATATAACCTTCTTACGTTTATTGCAATTTTAAATTTTGACATATTTTCGTAAATAGTAACATTTAACCAACCATCATCAATTATTGCATCAGGTGTCTGGAGCATTCCTCCACCTGAGTATTTTCCATTACCAATGCTTACAGACAAAAACTTCCCTTCAAGAATTTCATCATTTATATGGATTTTTAAATACCACGGCTTATAATTAATAAGGTTTTTTAGCAAACTGAACATGTAAGACAACCTTGTTCTCTTTCCTCTTGCTTTCATTTGGTTTGTTGCTTTTACTACAACAGAGTCAAAACATAGACCAGCGATATTTATAAAATAGGCTTCTTTGTTTTCAAATTCATCCTTATATCTAATTAAACCTACATCTTGAAATTTTGTCTTTTTTTGTTTAAATCTGTCTATCGCTTTTTGATAATCATTGTCAAACTCATAATATTTAGCCCAATCGTTTCCCGTTCCCATTTGAATAATACCTAAGCTAATATCTTCTGAACTAACTTCGTTTTGTTTGCAAATGACGTTTATTACTTCGTTAAGAGTTCCATCTCCTCCAACAATTATAAAGTTTTTATGTCCAATTTTTATCTGTTCTGAAACAATTTGCTCAGCATGTCCGATGAATTTGGTGAAAGCAAAATCAAAATCTAAATTGTTTTTATTTATGACTTCTAAAATATGGGACCACTCTCGCTTACCTTCTGAGTTGCCGGCATAGGGATTTATTAAAAAGAAATATTTGTTTTCGTAAGTATTATTCAAAATATCTGTTTTTTTACTGTTTGGATTTGATTTTTAGTTGAAAAAAATAGTTATTCTATTATATAACAAAATTGCAATGGTTTGATTATTAACACTTAACATTTTTCTTTTTCAAACTTTATAAACTGTCGGTTGAGGCTACAAAGTTATCCTTTTTGATGTTCGATTGCAAATCTTGAAAACTTAATAAAAATATGGCTTATAGCTTTTTAATGTTTGTAATATTTACACAAAAACCTTTACAGCGCTTGGAATAATACTTATATCATAAGTTGTAGAACTTATAGTCTCGCCATCTGTTTCGCCAACAATTTCTTGCTCAGACTCAATAGAAAATTTCTTGGTTTTATACATTTTTACCTCATTAGCCTTGCCTAAGGTTCCATCATACAACTTTTTGATGTTAACTGCCATTTTAAATTTTGACATATTTTCATAAATAGTAACATCTAACCAACCATCATCTATTATTGCATCGGGAGTTTGTTGCATTCCTCCACCTGAATATTTTCCATTACCAATATTTATAGACAAAATTTTTCCCTCGATAACTTCATCATTTATCTGGATTTTTAAATACCACGGCTTATAATTAATAATTCTTTTAATCAAATTAAACATGAAATGAAACCAGGACCTCTTCCCTCTTACTTTCATTTCATTTGTGGCTTTCACAACGGCGCCGTCCAAGCACATACCTGCTACATTTAAAAAATAGGCATCCTTGATTTTATCTTCATCCTTGTATCTAACTAAACCAACATCTTGAAGTTTCGTGTTTTTTTGTTTAAATCTGTCTATCGCTTTTTGATAATCTTTATCAAAACCATAGTATTTAGCCCAATCATTGTTCTTACCCATTTGAATAATGCCTAAACTGATCTCTTTAGTACTAACTTCATTTTGCTTGCAAACAGCATTTATTACTTCGTTGAGAGTTCCGTCTCCTCCGACAACTATAAAGTTTCTATGTCCATTTTTTATTTGCTCTGAAACAATTTTTTCGGTATGTCCGTTGAATTTTATGATAGTATAATCAAAGTCTAAACTGTTTTTATTTATGACTTCTAAAATATTAATCCACTCGAGTTCGGCTTCCGAGTCGCCGGCACTGGGATTTACTACAAAGAAATATTTATTTTCGTAAGTTTTATCCAACATATTGATTTTTAAATTATTAGTTTTAATTTTTAAAAGCTGACAAAGATACAAAATTATTTATTATGGCAAAATAACTTAATTTAATAGGTTAAAATAATGAAACTGAAAAAATTGGTGATATTTTATTATTACTAAAATGGTAGCTTAATTAGAGACTTTCATTAAATTCTAAATTTAAGGAACTACCGCTATAAGCGTTGCTGATGAAGCAGCAACTATTTTCACTTTTACAAGGTCTCCAATTTTTGTGCCATTATTCGGAAATACCACAACTTTGTTTTGAGACGTTCTGCCAAACATATCTTTGTCGGATTTTTTGGAATATCCCTCTACAAGAACTTCAAAGGTTTTTCCTACTTCGGCACGGTTTCTTTTTTGGGATATTTTGTTTTGTAAATCTATTATCTCTGTCAAACGTTTTATTTTAACATCTTCAGGCACATTGTCGGGTAGTTTTTTTGCGGCATAGGTTCCGGGTCGCTCGCTATATTTGAACATAAATGCCGAATCGAACTCAACCTCGCGCAAAAGCTCCAGAGTTTGCTGAAAATCTTGTTCTGTCTCACCCGAAAATCCACAAAAAACGTCTGTTGTAAGACCACAATCGGGAATTAGGGTGCGGATTTTTTTCACTCTCTCTAAGTAGTATTCGCGGGTATATTTTCGGTTCATTCGCTCCAAAACGGCGTTGCTTCCCGACTGAACGGGCAAATGTATATGTTTGCAAACATTGCTGTATCGAGCAATAACCTCAATCAACTCATCTGAAATATCTTTGGGGTGCGATGTTGTAAACCTGACACGGAAGTTGGGGTCAATTGTCGCAATCATCTCCACGAGCTTGGGGAAATTAATCTCCGTTCTGTCTTCTGTCCAGTTATAGCTGTTTACGTTTTGCCCCAAAAGGGTAACCTCACGGTAACCACTGTCAATCAGCAACTTAACCTCATTGATAATATCCTTAGGATTGCGACTTCGCTCCCTGCCACGAGTATATGGAACAATACAATATGTACAGAAATTATTACACCCACGCATAATGCTTACAAAACCACAAACAGAACCATCTGCAACTTTTTCAGGAAGAATACCTGAGTAAGTTTCAACTTCACTCTGATTAATATCAATACCTTTTGATCCGGAAAACACCTTATCGAGTAACATAGGCATACCGCGGTATGAGTCGGGACCTGCAACAATATCAACAGCCTGATGTTCTAACAGCTTCTCTCCTACCCGCTTTGCCATGCAACCAATTATTCCCACTTTAACATTTGGTTTTCGCCTTTTGTGACCTTTGAAAAAATCTAACCTATTCCAAACGCGCTGCTCGGCATTATCACGGACACTGCAAGTGTTTATCAATACAAGATCGGCATTGTTTACGTCATCAGTAAGTTCGTATCCTTGAGCAACTAATATTGCAGCAACAACCTCACTGTCAGCAATATTCATCTGACACCCATAAGTTTCTATATATAGTTGTGGCTTTCTTGCTTTAAAACTCATTCTAATTATTTTGGCTGAAAAATTAACAATTTTTAATTATCACGACGATTTTACACAAATATCGTACAAATCAAAATTCTATTTTCAACTGATTGTCTAACAATTTGAAACTCCTACGGTGGTATTTTGTTATACCGTATTGCTTTATTGCTTCGCGATGCTTGACGGTTGGATATCCTCTGTTTTTATCCCACAAATATTCGGGATACTCCAATGCGATTTTTTCCATAAATCTGTCTCGGGCCGTTTTTGCTAAAATTGAAGCCGCAGCAATGCTTTTAAACCGAGTATCACCTTTGATAATTGTTTTGTGCTTTATCTCTCCGTATGATTTAAATCGGTTGCCATCGACAATAATAAACTCGGGTCTAATTTTCAGCATATCCAATGCACGGTGCATACACAAGATAGAGGCGTTTAAGATATTTATTTTGTCGATTGTTTCACGGTCAACAAATGCTACAGCATAGTCAATAGCATTTTGCTCAATAAAATTACGTACTTCCTCTCGTTGCTTCTGGGAAAGTTGTTTTGAGTCATTTAAAAAAGGGTGGTTAAAGTCGTTCGGAATTATTACAGCTGCCGCAACCACCGGACCCGCCAAACAACCACGACCGGCTTCATCGCAACCAACTTCAAATGTAAACCCAGAGTAACTTTCTTTTAAAATACTGTTTTCTTGACGTATTGTTGACATTGAAGACAGCTTTCAACTACCTATTTATCTACATCTGCAGGGATTACAAGCCGTAATTCTCCTTTTTCCACCGAACCTGTTGTCAACAGAGTTTGGAACTCTTCTTCGCTGATTGTTATCGACTTTGTTTTATTTCGCTCAAATTCGAATGTTGCTGATAACCAGTTGTTTATTAGTATCTCATATTCAGCATATCTTACATACTTGTAGCGACCCAGGTCATCAACAGTACGTTTATTAAGCATAATATCGACATAGTTTATCGGTCCTTTAGGTGTTGTTGTCGACGTTTTTTTCTCTGCAAGCGCTTGCTCTATTTTTTTCATCTCTTCAGGATCTTCTGGCATTTGATCAGGATCTGCCATATTTAACTCTTTTTCAGTAAGTTGTGCATCTTCCTCCTCATCCAACAAAAAGTTTGGCATTCTAGCCCTTTCAGCTTCAATTAGATCCTTACTTTTCAATATCAGTATTGAGTTTAGATATTTATCTGGTCGGTATATAATGTAATGGTTGTTTTGGGTATAAGATTCGGTTGTATATTGTCGTGGCTCTATTTTCTGACAACCAATTGGTGTTGCATTACAATTTACTTCTTCAACTTCCTTAGTCTTAATATTGATTTTTTTAAACCTGTTTCTATAAACATCGGTATTTGCGTAAAAATATTCTCCTTCTGCATCAAAAGTACTGTTATACAACTCTATACGATTATCATTCATCCTTAAAGAGAGCAATTCCTCCCAAGTATAAAGTTTATAAATCTTCAAATAAGTGTATGATATTTTTTCAGCTCTAAATGTTGCTGCAAAATAGTTGTTGTATTTATCAACCATTATTTCGAGCACACTGCTTTTCTTATGTTTGGGTCCCATTATTCTTTTTTCGAACTTATACTTATCTATTTTTTCCTCTCTCTCTGTTTTAACTTGTGATTTAGCGTTAAAGACAGCGCCACACACTAACAAAACAATGAGAAAAATATGTTTTAGAGCTTTTTTCATACGTTAATAATCTTTTCAGTTAAATGTTAAAAGATACAGCTTATGCGCTGTATGTACAAAAAGCCAAAAGTTTGTAGGTTTGTGTATTCGTTATCATAATCACACAATTAGAAACTTCAAATTTACAAAGATTTATTTAATCTACGCAATAAATTACTCATTGAAACCTTACTTTCAACTATTTCAATCAACTTATCAATCGGGATACGTTCTTGTTCCATTGTATCGCGATCACGTAAAGTAACTGTGTTGGTATCTAAGGTGTCATGATCGATCGTTATGCAATATGGTGTTCCGATAGCATCGTGGCGACGATATCTTCTACCTATGCTATCTTTCTCGTCATATTGACAAGTAAAATCATATTTCATAATATTAAATATCTCGATTGCTTTTTCTGGTAATCCATCTTTATTTACTAATGGAAAAACTGCAACTTTCACGGGTGCAAGCGGGGCGGGTATTTGCAACACAACTCGAGTATCTGACCTTCCTTCATTTTCTACAACTTCTTCCTTATAGGCTGCTGACAACACCAACAAAAACATTCTGTCAAGCCCAATTGACGTCTCTACAACATACGGCACAAAACTTGTATTTGTTTCGTTATCAAAATATTGTAATTTTTTTCCTGAAAACTCTTGGTGTTGTTTCAAATCAAAATCAGTGCGTGAATGTATTCCTTCAACCTCTTTGAAACCTATTGGAAACTCAAACTCAATGTCGGTTGCTGCATTGGCATAGTGTGCAAGTTTTTCGTGATCATGGTATCTAAATCTACTTTCGTCAATACCCAAGTTTAGGTGCCATGTCATACGTGCTTTTTTCCAGTATTCGAACCATTTAATTTCCTCACCTGGCTTAACAAAAAACTGCATCTCCATTTGTTCAAACTCGCGCATACGGAAAATAAACTGACGTGCAACAATTTCATTGCGAAACGCTTTACCAACTTGAGCTATCCCAAATGGTAAGCGCATACGTCCTGTTTTAGCAACATTCAAATAGTTAACAAAAATCCCTTGAGCTGTTTCGGGTCTTAAATAAATCGTGTTAGCATCATCACTAACAGAGCCCAACTTGGTTTCAAACATTAAGTTAAACTGACGCACATCTGTCCAATTACGTGAACCACTCACAGGGCACACAATTTGTAAATCTTCAATAAGTTTTTTAAAGCCATCTAAATCGTTGTTGTTTTGGACATCAGCCAAACGTTGCTGAATCTCTTTGATTTCAGCCGAATAACCTAAAACACGCTGATTCGTTGTAACAAACTGTTCACGATCGAAGCTGTCGCCAAAACGCTTTTGCGCTTTAGCTACCTCTTTACTAATCTTATCTTCAATTTTTTGAATATGCTCTTCGACTAAAACATCGGCGCGATATCGTTTTTTTGAATCTTTATTGTCAATTAACGGATCATTGAATGCTCCAACATGACCGGAAGCTTTCCAAATAGTTGGGTGCATAAAAATTGCTGAATCAATTCCAACAATATTTTCGTTAAGCATAGTCATTGTTTTCCACCAATATTCACGAATATTAGATTTCAATGCTACACCGTTTTGTCCATAGTCATAAACTGCACTTAAACCATCGTAAATCTCACTTGACTGAAACACAAACCCGTACTCTTTTGAGTGAGCTATAATTTTTTTAAATAAATCTTCCTGTATCATTGTTATTTTTAAGCTTTCAAAATTGAATGCAAAAATAAACTAAAATTTATGTTTAATTGCAAAAAAATAAAATAACTCAAAATATAAGATTATAGTACCTATATATCACTCTATTTTTGACAAATAACTTATCATTAGGAGATGACAAAACAGAACTAAAATAAAAACAGTATCTACCACTTCGCTTTTTACATTATTGCTTTCTGTAATGTCTCTTTTATAAATGCGTTGAGCGACATTCCTGCTTTCAGTGATTTTTCAGCTAAGCGAGCATGTAAGTCAGCGGGTATGCGTATATTAAAGTTTCCTGTGTACGATTTATGCAGAGGCAGATTATTCTCTTTGCAGTGTGCGATATAGTCGTTTACAGCCTCCTCAAAAGCACTGTTTAATTCGGCTACCGATGTACCTTCGTAATTTACCAAGCTGTTTATACCCTCTATTTTTCCATAGAATACTTTGTCTTCGTGGCTAAATTCTACGCTACCGATAAATCCTTTGTATTTTATTGTGCTCATATTTTATGTTTTCAATATTATTATTATAAAATATTAATATTCAGCCAATTGTAAAATTTAATAATTTTTACCAATCACTTTTAATTACTTTCAACTTTATTAGAGACACAATAACACGATATCTATATAACTCTCTGACATTCAATTAACTAATTGCTAATTGATTTACGCTTTCATCAGCTCGCTACCCATTTTCCGTATTTCCTCTAAGATATACTGCTCACGCTCTGCCGAAGGTTGTTTAAAACCATTAATGTAATTGCGCAACAGGGTGGCATTTACTCCTATCCTTTTGGCAAATTCGGCAACATTTATTTCTTTGTGAGTGAGAAAAAAACGTTGTAATCTTGTCGGTTCAGCATCTTCATATTCAAAACTTTCGAAGCTCACATCCTCATCAATATTGCGCCAATGTATCCCGGAAAAGCCGAATTTGTAATCTGCTCTTTGACTCTCTGTTGCTTTTCGCAATCGAGGATACCACAAAAGAGACTGTCGATAATGTTTTCCATTGTCTCCTTCGCCGTATAGATAATCGCCGTCAAACCATATTTTTACTATTTTCACGTCTCGTAATTTTTAGTTAAATATGGGTATTGTTTTTAATTCCTGCAAGTATTTTGCCACTTTTCAATTTCTCTTTTACACAGTTCTGAAAAAACTTTGCGTAAATTTGTGGTATTGACCATTTTTGAAGTCAAAAAAAACAGACGCAAAGCTCTTTTTTACAAACATTAATCAACACTACCAATGATATTCACATCCTTCTCAATCAAACGTTTTCCAACCCACGAAGTAAAGATTGGAAATATAACTATAGGCGGAGATTCCGATATTGTAATTCAAACCATGTGCAATACGCCTGCAGGCGATGTTGAAGCGGGATACAAGCAATCAAAAGAGGTTATATCAGCTGGCGCACAAATGGTGCGTTTTGCAGTCAGAAACAGAGCTGACGCCGAATCAATTGGCAAAATAAAAGAACTGCTACTTAACGATAATATTAACACCTCTTTGGTTGCCGATGTGCACTTTAGTTCGCAAGCTGCCTTTGTTGCAGCTAAGTTGGTTGATAAGGTACGAATTAATCCCGGAAACTTTATCGACAAACGAGCCACTTTCGACACGAAAACTTATACTGAATTGGAGTGGAAAGAGGAATTAGACAAAATAGAACTCACTCTAAATGAACTAATTGATATTTGTGTCGCACACGATACTGCGTTAAGAATTGGAGTTAATCACGGTTCGCTAAGCGACCGCATTATGTCAAAATATGGCAATACCACCGAGGGAATGGTCGAGTCGGCAATGGAGTTTCTTAGAATTTGCAAGAAAAGGGATTTTCAAAACGTGGTTATCTCGCTTAAATCGAGCAATATAAGGATAATGAACAGCGCATATTTTATGTTAGCAAAACAAATGCAAGTTGAAGATATGCATTACCCACTTCATTTGGGAGTTACCGAAGCGGGAAACGATTTGTCGGGGCGTGTTCGCTCAGCCATAGGTATAGGAAGACTGCTCGGTCACGGAATTGGCGATACTATACGAATATCATTAACCGAAAACCCTGTAAAAGAGATACCTGCGGCGCAAAAACTCGTCAACCACTTTAAACACAGAAAGCCACTGACAGACACAAATAACAATTGGGAAGAGTACAATCCGCTTGACTTTAGCTTTTATTACTCACACGAAGTTGGGAATATAGGTGGCGAAAACCCTGTTATCGCTGTGTGTGATATTAGAAACTATCGTGTTCTTGACAACGTAATGCTCGAAAAATTAGGATATAAGTTTAACGGTAAAAAATGGATTCCAACAAGTCAAGCCGCTGATGCTGTTTATGTTAAGGATATTGAAATTATAACCGAACTGCCCGAAAACCTGTCCGTAATTTATGAAGCAGGTACAACCAAAATGCCATGCGAAAACGCCACTCCTTTATTTAACAATCTGGAATTTA
>DAOOBP010000044.1:0-16675 GCA_035407925.1 Salinivirgaceae bacterium | reverse complement strand
ACAATTATCAATATTGAATAATACTTTATAAACTTTCATCTTTTAACTTTTAACTCAAATTTCCTATAATTTATATTATGTTAAATCGATATTTAATAAATAAACGAAACAACCATTCCTCTTTAGATTATTTCGTTTATTTAAAAATTGATTAAAAATTATAATAAATATAAAAACTTCTATCCTATTTTTCAGCTTCTTGAATTTTTGCTTCTATAGCATTAAGTTTATCTGTAAAGCCCTCTTTAGTTCTATATCTGAAATAGATTAATTTTAATTGCTTCATTGTCACGATATCTGTAGGATCTAATTCAAGAGCTTTTTCAAAAAATTCGGCAGCTTTTTTAAATTCTACGAAAGCTAATTCGCTTAACTCATCAATTTTAGAAAATTGGTCTGGTGGTAAATCATTAGCTTGGTTATTTATGTCAGCACCTTTGTTAAAAAGTAAAACACCTGTATTAAACACAGCATCAAAATACGTCGGGTCTATTTCTAATGCTTTTTGATATGCCTCATAACTTTCATCATATCTGCCTGTTTGGTCAAAGAATGTTCCTTTTGCAAAATAATAGACTTTGTTGTTAGGATCAGCTTCAATAGCCTTATCCAAGTACTCTAATGCTTCATTGTATTGTTGTGCTTTACTGTAATGATCTATCAAAATAAGCATAAGAATTTGATTATCAGCCAATTTTGAGATTCCATCTTTCAATGTTGTTACATAGTTTGCTGTATCCTTAGCATTTAGATACAATTCAGCAACCTTACGAATACAATTAACTGGCTCATAGTTATTTTCTGCTGAAAGTTTATAATTCTCTTGTGCTTTTGTTAAATTCCCAGCCCTTTCATGAGATAAAGCTATATTATAATATACGGCTTCCTCGTTTTTGTTAATATCTGGGTGATTGCCAATTTCTGCTGAAAGTTCAAAATATTCTGCTGCTTTCGCAAAATCTTCCGCCTCAAAATATTTTATTCCTTCATTAAAAGACTGGGACAAAGCAATTTTAAGATTTTTCAGAGCGTCGCCGGCATAGCGTGCTCTTTTGTCTTTAAATTTAATTGAGTTTTCATAACTCAATACTGCTTCTTTCAAAGGAAATGGATGTATTTCCTTGTGTTTAGGATCTGTGGACTGGAAAATATTTTGAAAAATTAATCCACGGTAATACCATGCTTTTTCATCCTCTTTAGTTTCCACGTGATTCACAGCCTCATCAATAGCCTTCAAGGCTCTTTCATATTGTGTTTGCCCTTGCTTAATGCCAAAGTTATAGGCAGTTATAACATTGCGATTTTGTGCGTTCACAAATGTAAAAACCCCTGCAAACAGACCGATTAAAACTAGTTTTTTCATTGTTGTATTCATTTTTAGGTTCAACAGTTATTGTTTCTATTTATTATTCTTTTATTAGTTTTCATTATTATCGATATCATCTCTTATTTCATCGTATTCATTTTCGCTTATTTCATCATCATCGTCAGATACATCAACATACGTTACGGCAGCTATTTGGTCGTCATCTTTCAAATTTATTAATATAACACCTTGCGCTGCTCGACCTATTTGTCGAATTGAATCAACAGCAATCCTGATTGTTAATCCTTTACGAGTAATTATCATCAAATCATCTGTATCTATTACCCCTTTAAGCGCTATCATTTTACCTGTTTTTTCAGTTACATTAAGAGTTTTAACCCCTTTCCCACCTCGTTTTGTAATTCTGTAATCATCGATAGAAGATCGTTTGCCATAACCGTTTTCAGAAACAACCAAAATATCTTCCGATTCGTTTTCAACAGCAATCATACCAACGACGTAATCTCCCTCCGACAGCGTAATTCCCTTGACACCAATGGAGTTCCTTCCAACAGCGCGTACATCATTCTCGTTAAATCTGATAGCCTTGCCTGAGTGAACTCCCATAATAATTTCACTATTACCACCAGTTAGCTTAACGTCAATAAGTTCGTCTGTTTCTCGAATTGATATGGCAATTATTCCATTTTGTCGTGGTCTGCTATACTCCTCTAAAAGAGTTTTCTTTATAATTCCTTCACGAGTAGCCATTACCAAATAATGAGAATTGATAAACTCTTCGTCATTTAAATCTTTAATATTTATATATGAGCGTACAGAATCGTCTTGCTCAATATTCAAAACGTTTTGTATTGCTCGTCCTTTACTGGTTCTGGTTCCTTCGGGTATATCATAAACCTTTAACCAGTAGCACTTTCCTTTTTCTGTGAAAAGCAGTAGAGTATTGTGCATTGAAGCCACGTAGATATGTTCAATAAAATCCTCATCGCGTGTCGTACTTCCTTTTGCACCAACCCCTCCCCGACCCTGACTTTTGTAATCGGCTAATGGTGTGCGTTTTATATAACCAAGATTAGATATAGTGATAACCATATCCTCATCGGCATAAAAATCTTCAGGATTGAACTCTTCGGCATTTAGAACTATCTCGGTACGCCTTTCGTCTCCATATTTTTCTTTTATATCTATCAATTCTTTAGCTATTATCTCCATTCTCATTCCCTCGTCAGCAAGGACACGTTTGTAATAATCAATACGTTCTAATAACTCTTTGTGCTCGCTTCTTAATTTATCTTGCTCAAGTCCTGTTAGTTGTCCTAAACGCATTTCAACAATAGCGTGAGATTGCTCTTGCGACAGTGAAAACCTCTCCATTAATCGTGTTCTTGCATGATCACGATTATCAGATGATTTAATAATTTCAATTACTTCGTCTATGTTGTCAGAGGCGATTATCAGACCCTCTAAAATATGAGCTCTTTTCTCAGCTTGTTCAAGCTCATATTGTATTCTACGTACAGTAACATCGTGACGATGTTCAATAAAATATTTTATTAAATCCTTTAAATTTAATAGTTGAGGTTTACCATTAACAAGGGCAATGTTATTTGTACTAAATGTGCTTTGTAAAGAAGTATATTTATACAAATTGTTTAAAACAACATTCGCAATAGCGTCACGCTTAATATCATATACAATACGCATTCCTTCCCTATCCGATTCGTCATTTACATTGCTAATACCTTCAATTTTCTTTTCGGCAATCAAATCGGCAGTTCTCATTATCATATCGGCTTTATTTACCATATATGGTATTTCAGTGACTACGATTTTCTCATGCCCTTTTTCGTCTGTCTCAATTATGGCTCTACCACGCATTACAATTCTGCCGCGCCCAGTTTCCAAAGACTCTTTAACTCCACTATAACCGTAAATAATACCACCACCGGGAAAGTCGGGTCCTTTAACATGTTTACAGAGTTCTTCTACTGTTATATCTCTATTTTTAATATATTCAAGACATGCATTAATTACCTCAGAAAGGTTATGTGGAGCCATGTTCGTAGCCATTCCAACAGCAATCCCCGATACTCCATTAACTAAAAGATTAGGAATTTTTGCAGGCAGTACAGCTGGTTCTTTTAACGAGTCGTCAAAATTTAGCTTAAAATCAACCGTATTTTTATCAATATCTGCCAACATCTCCTCCGTTATTTTGGTCATACGGGCTTCTGTGTATCGCATTGCTGCGGGTGAATCGCCATCAACAGAACCAAAGTTTCCGTGACCATCAACCATGGTATATCGTAACGACCAATCTTGTGCCATTCTAACCATGGCATTATATACAGATGAATCGCCATGTGGGTGATATTTACCAAGCACCTCTCCCACTATACGTGCCGATTTTTTATGTGGTTTTGTTGGACTTAACCCTAACTCATTCATTCCATAAAGTATCCGTCTATGCACAGGTTTAAGTCCGTCTCTAACATCGGGCAATGCTCGTGAAACAATTACCGACATCGAGTAATCGATATAGGCGCTCTTCATCTCATCTTCGATGTTAATTCTAATAATATTTTCTCCTTCTGTCATTTTAATTATTTAACAACTGTTTTTAAGAAGACAAATTTACAAAAAATGCCGACATAATGTTGATAAACTCACGCAAACTTTATCAACATTTTTTTGTTAATAAATTTACATAAAATTTTGCATTTATTCAAAAACTGTTATTATCAATGAACAATTAACAATTATCAATTAACGATTAATTTGCTGAATATAAGTTAATTTTCACGACTTTTAAACGGATTACGGACATTCGGTCATTGAGCGGAGCATTGTACTGAGCGAAGCGTTGCATTCGGTCGCTGAGCTTATCGAAGCGGTGCACTGAGCCAAGTCGATGTGTGAACATAGCCGAAGTGTCGAAATACCAATGTGCAATTAACAACTAGACGTATGGACGACCTATATACTCGCACAAAACGAAAATATACAGTTATTAGATAATGACTTTAATAACAATATTTTAAATATAATCAATTAATCAATTACTTTAATTACTCTGCTTTTTAGTGTTGCTTTAAAAGGTGAATAAACCTGAATTATTAATACTTTATAAAATAAAATCTCGTTTTATTTGTTGAAAAGTTAGTGATATTTAAAACAATCTTAATTTGCAAGGATTGTAATATATATGTTATCTTTACGCTGTTATTGAACAGTATTTAATGTAGAGATGCCACAATAGAATGTTTCTATGAAAAAACAATAAATATGAATGCAAAATTTTCACAACAAATTAAAGACATCATCGCATATAGCCGCGAAGAAGCGATTCGCTTGGGCAACGATACTTTAGAGACCGATCATCTTTTTTTGGGAATGTTGCGCGAAGGTCGTGGAATGGCGATTGACACACTTATAAGTTTAGGTGTAGATCTTATGTTTGTCCGCAAAAAAATTGAATTCGAACTTAAAGAAGATCATATTCTTGATAAGTCAAAACAAGACGATTTGCCCTTTAAATACAGTGCAGCAAGAGTACTTAGATTAGTTGCACTCGAAGCTCGCTCTTTAAATAGCGATACTATTGAATCAGAGCATCTTATGTTAGCGATAATGCGTGATGAAACCAGTCGCACAGTATCTTTATTGAGCGATGAAAATGTTGATTATGACCTATTGAAAGATAGAATTATCAACCAACCTTATAACAAAATGGATGATTCATACGATAATAGCGACGATGACGATGATTCAGACGAACGAAGCGACCTTCCTTCTGGCTCTTCTAAATCAAATTCAGACACACCAGTACTAGATAACTTTGGAATTGATTTAACAAAAGCAGCTGAGGAGAATCGATTAGACCCTGTTGTTGGACGTGAAGTCGAGATTGAAAGATTGGCGCAAATTCTTAGTCGTAGAAAAAAGAACAATCCTGTTCTTATTGGCGAGCCAGGAGTAGGTAAATCAGCAATAGTCGAGGGAATGGCGATACGCATTGTAAAAAGGCAAGTGTCTCGAGTTCTGTTCAATAAACGCGTTATAACACTCGATTTAGCATCAATTGTCGCAGGGACCAAATATCGTGGACAATTTGAAGAGCGTATCAAAGCAATTCTGAACGAATTGTCAAAGACTACCAACGTTATTTTATTTATTGATGAAATACATACCATAGTAGGTGCAGGCGGCGCTGCAGGCTACCTTGACGCAGCGAATATGCTAAAGCCAGCTCTAGCAAGAGGCGAAATACAGTGTATTGGAGCTACAACTCTCGACGAATATCGCCAACATATAGAAAAAGATGGTGCATTGGAAAGACGATTTCAAAAAGTAATGGTCGAACCCACAAGTCCTGAAGAGACACTACACATACTTAACCAGATAAAACCTAAATACGAAGATCACCACAACGTAATTTATACGGATAAAGCTTTAGAGGCATGCGTTAAACTCTCTCTGAGATATATTTCCGACCGACATCTGCCCGACAAAGCTATTGACGCATTAGACGAAGCGGGCTCGAGAATACATATTTCCAACATCAATGTACCCGAAAATATAATTAAACTTGAAAGTGATATAGAGCGTACTAAAGAGCTTAAAATTAAAGCTGTACACGATCAAGATTTTGAAAAAGCCGCTAATTACCGTGATGAAGAAAGAAAGCTTATTGATGCACTTGAAAAGGCAAAACTTCAGTGGGAAAGAGATTTAACACAACAACGTGAAGTAGTTGATGAAGAGGATATTGCCGAAGTTATTGCAATGATGACTGGTGTGCCTGTACGTAGAATTGCTCAAGCTGAAAGCCAAAGACTCTTAAATATGGCTGAAGATCTACAAGGTAGTGTTATTGGGCAATCTGAAGCCATTGAAAAAATTGTAAAATCAATCCAGCGAAACCGAGCTGGATTAAAAGATCCCAACAAACCCATAGGCACGTTTGTATTTTTAGGACCTACAGGCGTAGGAAAAACACAGTTAGCCAAAGTATTAGCAGAGTACCTTTTCGATTCATCAGACGCCCTTATACGTGTTGATATGAGCGAATTTATGGAGAAGTTCGCCGTATCAAGACTTGTAGGAGCGCCTCCAGGATACGTCGGTTATGAAGAAGGCGGACAGCTGACGGAGAAAGTTAGACGTAAACCATACAGCGTTGTTCTACTTGATGAAATAGAGAAGGCACACCCCGATGTGTTTCATATTCTACTTCAAGTGCTCGATGAAGGACGTTTAACTGACAGTTTTGGTCGTAGAATAGATTTTAGAAATACATTAATTATTATGACCTCTAACATAGGAAGCCGTCAATTGAAGGATTTTGGCGATGGTATCGGTTTTGCTACATCAGCTAGAGAGCAGGGAGCTGCCGACCACGCAAAAGGTGTTATAGAAAAAGCTCTAAAAAGAGCATTTGCTCCTGAATTTCTTAATCGTATTGATGATATTATTATATTTAATCCATTAAGCAAAGAAGATATATTTAAAATCATTGATATTGAGCTAAGAGGTTTATATAAAAGGGTTTCTGAAATGGGATATAAAATAGAAATGACCGATGAAGCAAAAAACTTTATTGCCGAAAAGGGCTTTGATCCCAATTTTGGGGCACGACCATTAAAAAGAGCTCTTCAAAAATATCTTGAAGATGAAATGGCAGAAGCAATTCTTAAAACACACATTTCCGATGGCGACACTATATCCGTAGAATACAATAAAGATAAAGAGCCTGATAAAGTGATAGTTACAGTTAAAAAGACTCTTTAAGTAAGATGATTGGTTGTTGGTGAACGTTAACTAAATAATCATTAAAGAATTAAGGAATATTTAAGAAAGACTTTGTCGTTATAATATGTTTGAATTTTAGTTAATTAATTGCGTTTTATTTTTAACTTTATGAACTTATAATTTAGAAGGAACATTGAGTCTTGGCGGTGTCTCATAAGCGCCCAACTGCTGCGTTACTTCGATATTCGGGCTCAGTCACGTACTTCATGTACGCTCCTTCGCCCTCAATCTCAGTGCCTTGCATTTGGACACTTCTGAGACACCTTACCACTTTTTTTGTAAAATGAGACTTTTGAGACAGCCTCCTACATTAAATCTGTGATTATCTGTTTAATCTGTGTTCCAATTATTTTTATCTTTTATACAATGTCAGGGCATGCCCTGACTTTACTTTAAAAACTTTTAACTTTTAACTCAAAAATGCAACCTACTTTATTAATTTTAGCTGGAGGACTAGCAAGTCGTTACGGCGCTATTAAGCAAATGGAATCTGTTGGACCGTCAGGCGAATCAATTATAGACTATTCTGTTTTTGATGCCATAAGAGAGGGTTTTGGCAAAGTGGTATTTGTGGTAAACAAAACCATTGAAAATGATTTTAAACAGAAATATGACAAGATTTTTGCAAATAGAATTGATACGGAATATGTAGTTCAAAGTCTTGACGATCTGCCTAAAGGCTTTCACAACCCCTCTGATAGAGTAAAACCTTGGGGAACAGGACATGCTGTTAGGGCTGCCAGAAATGCTATAAACACTCCATTCGTAGTCATAAATGCTGACGATTTTTATGGACGCGAGTCTTACGCTGCAATCAGTAAGTTTATTGCAAACAACGATTCAAATTACGCAATGTACGCATATAAACTTGGCAACACTCTTTCAAAACATGGTACAGTTAGCCGAGGCGTTTGTACAGTAGAAAATGGTTTTCTTACAGAAATAAACGAAAATACATCTATTAGCAGGGTAAGTGAGAGTACGATAAAATCCGACCAAAACAAATCATTATCAAATGAAACACTTGTATCAATGAACTTTTGGGTTTTCAGACCTGATGTTTTTCCAATTATTGAACAGTTATTCAACGAGTTTATCAGTCAAAACCACGAAAGTCTGACAGCTGAATTTTATATCCCGTCAGTAGTACAACATGTAATTGATAAAAATATTCGACCTATCTCGGTACTTTCCGGCAGTTCGCCATGGTTTGGAATGACCTATAAATCAGATAGAGAGGAGACGCGCAGTTCAATTAATAGTTTAATTCAGAAAGGGATTTATCCCAAAAACCTTTGGGAAATCAATTAACAATGAACAATGAACAATTGAGTTTATTATCAACTAAAATTGTTCATTGTGAATTGCACATTGCTAATTGCCTATTAGTGACCTCGAAGGGACTCGAACCCCAAACCTTCTGATCCGTAGTCAGATGCTCTATCCAATTGAGCTACGAGGCCATTTGCGAGTGCAAAAGTAACAATAAATCCTAATTTTACAATACAAAACTGTGTTTTTTTATGCATTTAGTCTCGGTAATCTCGTCTCAACTGATCGTACTCATCTTCAAACACATTCTTGTTCTCATTGGTTATTAAATGATTACCCTTTACTATATCAAACCAAGCTTGATTTAATATTTCACCTGGCATATCGCTATGCACTAATTCATACTCATTTGAACCTAAATCAATAAGACTAAATACAAATCTTCTATTATTTTTATCATTAATTTTGTAAAAATGCCATATTTCATAGGGTTGGAAGAAAGACATATTGCTTCTCTTAATTATCTGGTTTGGACTACCGTATTGTAGATAAACTCTTCCTCTGTCGCTCATGTACCCTTTTTTAATTTGCGTTCCGTACAGTTTATCAACCAACTCCACTTGTTTACGGTATATTTCCCATTCATTTTCAGGAGCAATGGAATTACGTGTTTCCCAAAAATTTATGAAAAATTGCTGCATTATCTTTAAATCCTTAGCTGAAAAATCACTGTCAATAAAGCTACGTTCGACATTTCCGGCAATTGGATATAAGCATTTAATATACGAACCTAGTTCATGCACCGTAGAGTATTTTTCAACCCACGAGTCCTTAGTTTCAACGTTTGCATAGCTTGTTGGGGTTTCCATTGGTTTATTGCTGCTACGTTGAAAAAAGTGTTTCTTCGTTAAAATAACCTCATTATTTTTATCGCATACCTCAATTTCTAAATTGTAGTTACCAGAAGGTATATCAGAGATATTTACAGATTTTGTAAGAACTATAATAGGTGCAGCTTTTCTTCGATCAAAAGTAATGGTTTGTTCAAACATTCTGCGACTTGGAATAGATGTGACAAAATACCTGATTAAGAAATCGTTGCCTTCTCCTACTTCTTTGTCAATATTATATAGTTCGGAGTAAAAGGTAACAGAATTCACATTATTTGGATAAAAGTTACTTACATAAGGTATTACATCGTATCCGCTTTTGGTAAATTTTGTAGTTGTCTCGGTAGGTATAAATCTTTCGGCAGGTTCAATACCGCTCATGGCGGGCTCATTTTCTGAAATAGATATTGTTAATATATCTTTATAATCAAACGACAAGCTGTCAGGAGAAAAATTGTCCTTGATTGATAATTGAAAATTATATGATCCTGTTGGTAGTGGTATTCTTTGTAAGTCAATAAACGCATCGGGCATACCTGCAAATGATGTGTCAATCTCAGGACTTGAAATATTATATTTTCTATACTCTTTAACAACATCGTTTGCTGTAAATATCATTGTTACTTCAACTGATGCTTGTAACTTATTGTTTGAATTGATTTTATATGCAACCGAATTTGATAAAATTGCCATATATGTTTCTAAATATGTGCCTACTGTTGGCGCATAAAACTGTGCATTGTGAAAATAGGCTTTTATTCCATAACCTGACAAATGGAATGAAATTATTGAAATTGCAAATAAAAGTAGTCTTTTCATAACGCTTTTATCTTTTTCAATTTAAAGTATTAATTTTTTTTTTTTGCTGAGCAAAAATAGATATTTATTTAATTTTGGTTGCTATTTATCGTTGTTTTATAATTTATTTTATGTCAGACGACATATATTTTACAATATATGATAGTAATTCTTCGAATATATTGGCATTTGCAGCTAATATTTCTTGACCATAAGTATAGTTATTTCCACCTGAAAAATCAGAAACCTTCCCTCCTGCTTGTTCTATGATAAACGCTCCAGCTGCGACATCCCAAGGGCTTAGGCTATATTCAAAAAATCCTTCAAATCTCCCACACGCAACATAAGCCAAATCGGTTGCAGCGCTACCTAAACGCCGTAAACCGTGGCTTACATGCATAAATTCTCTCATAAGGCTCATATATTGTTCCATTCGGTCGTAATCGTAGTATGGAAAACCAGTGGCTAACAGCGAATCTTTTACATGTTTGATTTTCGATACGCTAATTTGCTTGTTATTCATATACGCCTTGTCATTTTTTGAGGCATAAAAGAGTTCGTTAAGACCAACTTCATGAACTACACCTATTACAGGCTCGTTATTATGCATTAGAGCTATGCTAATTGCTACCGGGTATAATGAGTGTATATAATTAGTTGTGCCGTCTAATGGGTCTATTATCCATAAAAATTCGCTGTTTTTATTGCTTTCTCCACTCTCCTCAGCGAGAAAGCCCGAATTTGGAACAATTTTACTCAACGACTCAAGCAAAAGTAGCTCGGCGTTTTTATCGACGTGCGTTACAAAGCTGTTGTGCGATTTGACTTCAAATAGTTCATTACTAAACTTATTCCGCTCATTTTTAATATAGTAAGCAACTTTATCTGTTATTGTAAGGGTTTGTTTTAAAATATCGTTATAGTTCATATTATTTTTTTATGATGATTTAGGTGCAAAAGTAATAGTAAACTGAATATTACAGGCAAAAATCACTCTTTTTGCTATCAACAATTAACGACTTTGCCTATAAAATGTTGTTTATCAATATCGTATTTTAAAAGCTCTACAGGCAATATCTCATTGATATAGCCTTCGTTATATGGAACAACAACCTTTAAATAATTGTCTGTAAAACCCTCAATTATAGTTCTTTTCTTACCTTTTTCAAATAATACATTCCGCACTTTTGACTCAAATTGCTTACAAAATTCGTTGTTATATCTCTTGGCTTTTTCGTGCAATATGTAGCTTCTATCCTTTCTAATATTTTTTGGAACCTGTTGCATTCTTACTGCCACTGTATCTTTACGCTCAGAGTATGTAAATATGTGTAATTCAGACGGTGCAAATGATTCTATAAATGCAATTGTTTGTTGAAAATCTTGTTCACTCTCTTCAGGAACGCCAACAATAATGTCTATAGCTATATATACATCTGGCATTAAGTATCTTATAGTCTCTATTTTTTCTTTAAACAATTGTGTGTTATACCTACGCTTCATTAGCTTTAACAACTTGTCTGTCCCACATTGTAGCGGTATATGAAAATGAGGCATTATAATATTGCTTTTTGCGGTTAATTCAATTATTCTATCTTCGAGTAAATTTGGTTCAATTGATGATAGCCGTAGCCTTTGCAATCCATTTACATCATGGAAAGCTTTCAACAAATCGTAAAACGTTTCGCCGTTTTTTCTTCCAAAATCTCCAATATTAACTCCTGTGAGAACAATTTCCTTAACACCCTTATTTACAATGATATTAGCCTTTTCAATTATACTTTTAATTGAATCACTTCGGCTTAATCCACGAGCTTTAGGGATTGTGCAATAACTACAAAAGTAATCACATCCGTCTTGAATTTTCAAGAATGATCTTGTCCTATCATCAAACGACCATGCTGTTTGAAAACTGTTTAGCTCTTTATAATCACATCTGCTTAAAGTAGTTGCATTATTTTCTACATACTCTAAAACTTGATGTTTATCTCTGTTACTTAACACTATATCAACTCCATTAATTGCCATTAATTGTTCTGGTCTAAGTTGTGCAAAACAACCTATTACTACAATCTTTGCTTCAGGATTTTGTTTTGCCGCTCTGTTTATTACGTACTTACACTTCTTTTCAGCTATTTCTGTAACACTACACGTGTTTATAACGTAAATATCTGCCAAGTCATTAAAATCTACTTTTATATAACCCGCATCGACAAAAGTTCTTGCTATTGTCGATGTTTCCGAAAAGTTTAATTTGCAACCAAGTGTGTGAAAAGCTACTTTTTTATGGGTTTGCATATTATTATAGGCGTTATATATTACCAAAAAATATATCTAAATAGACTAATTAGTATATGTTGAAATTTAAAATTTTAAGCAAATAAAAATAAAACTGCAAAATTATCATAATTCACATAAAAATTCATATTTTTGTGTGGTTGCTAATCAGTTAAACTACTGAATAGAAAACTAAAGATTATTAACATTTTCAAGATTACTTGTATGAATATTTTTGTAGCTAACCTAAATCAAAAAACTACTGGCGAAGAACTTAACAAATTGTTTAGCAATTATGGAACAGTTACCTCAGCAAAAGTTATTTTTGATAAACAAACAGGCAATTCAAAACGGTATGGTTTTGTAGAGATGCCCGATGTGAATGAAGCTAAAAAAGCTATTGAGGCTTTAAACGAATCTGAATTAGAAGGCAATAAAATTGTTGTCAGAGAGTCTGTTCCGAGCCCCGCCAAGCCAAAGCCTAAGGCAAAACGTCCTTTTGATCCAAATAAACGAACTGAAAAACAGTAGTTTATTTTGTTATAACGTAAATAATTGAGCTGTTTTAGGAATACAGCTCCTGTTTTTTATTACATTACACGTTAGAAAGTTAACGGTCGCTTCGATAAACTCAGCGACCGTTAACTTTCTAAAAATCAGTGTTTTTTAAAGAATCGACAAGAGCATTTATTTTTTGTGCAGTTGGTTTTGCAACTGGTACAAGTGGACTTCTTAAAATATTATTAATTAACCCCATGCTATACATTGCTTGTTTTATTCCAGAAGGATTGCCATCTTCAAAAATCGCCATTATCAATGGTAGCAATTTATAATGTATAGCTTTTGCTTCTTCAAATTTCCCATCTAAAAGATAGTGAGCCATATCGGCAAACTGTTTGGGATACGCATTTCCGATTACAGATATAACTCCGTTTGCTCCAGCTGCAATAAGTGGATATGCAATTGCATCATCGCCTGATATTACTTGGAAGCCTTTGGGACGTTGCCGTATTACCTCCATTATTTGTGTCATTATGCCGGAAGCCTCCTTTATAGCTACAATATTTTTAAAGTCATTAGCCAGTTCAAGAGTAGTAGCAGGTAGCAGATTTACCGAAGTGCGACCCGGCACATTGTACAGTATAATAGGCTTATCGGTAGATTGAGCTATTTGTTTGTAGTGATTGTAAAGACCTTTTTGCGAAGGCTTATTATAATATGGAGTAACCGACAAAATACCCCAAATCTCTTTAGGTATGCTTTTTATGTCATCAATAACAGTTTGGGTATTATAGCCCCCAGCTCCTACTATGACTGGTTTCCGGTTGTCATTTACTTCAAGAATTAGATTTACAACAGCTTTTTTTTCCTCTTTTGATAAAGTTGGGCTTTCGCTCGTTGTACCTAATGCAACCAAATAATCGACTCCAGAACTGATTTGATTTTCGACAAGTGTCGAAAGTGATTTAAAATCAATGCTTCCATCTTTTCTAAATGGTGTTATAAGCGCTGTGCCTAAGCCAAAATTATTTAAGAATACCATCTCTATGTCTTCTATTAAAGTAATAGTTTATTTAGTTTTGATAATACCCAGATAATGAATAATTTGCTGCAAATATTCATTGTAGTTATTATTAGTCGATTCTATAAGCAAAGTTGCCCATTTGTTATTCTCATCGAATGGCGCCACTACTGTTTTAGCTTTACTTAATGTAGCAATCCATTGAGAATGGAAGCTGTTGTCAAAATCGACAACAACCATTAAGTCTGTCTCTCTTGAAATAAAATTGATATAAGCCTCTTCTTTTGGTTTCCCATACCAATTAAGCTGTTTACGGCAAAAGTAGCTTATTCCTTTTCTATTTTGAAAATCGGAAGGCATTTTCTTTGTATCAACATAAATCAACACTTCAACTGATTTTCCTTCATCTATCAGAAAACGGGCAAATCTTGACATGATATCTGCTTGAGTATCATTTATCCTGTTAAAAAGTATTTGTACTTGATTAACGTCTCGATAGTTAATAAAACTGCGCTCATTTGGCTTTCGTAGAGCCTTTTTGAGCGACATCTCTCTAAATCTCTTTTTTATTGTTTTTAAGGCGTTCACACTATGCTAATTTTCCGTGACACTGTTTATACTTTTTACCACTTCCACATGGACAAGGATCGTTTCTTCCGACGCGTGGCTCGGCTTTTGCAGGTCCTTGTGGTTTTTGTTGGGCTAAATCGCTACGACCTGTTCGCATTTGGCTGTGATCGGCTCTACGCTGCTCAGCCTGCTTGAAATTTTGGGCATTTTGAGTTGGTATATAAGCTTTCAATAAAATAGAGCTAACATCGTGATTAACTTTATCTAACAACTTTTTAAAAAGATCAAACGATTCAAATTTATATACTAACAACGGGTCCTTCTGTTCGTATGACGCACTTTGTACAGATGTTTTCAAATCATCCATTTCACGTAGGTGCTCTTTCCACGTCTCATCAATAATTAGAAGTGAAATAAATTTCTCGATGGAGCGCATTATCTCCGCTCCTTTTGTTTTATACGATTTTTCTAAGTTAGTAATTACCTGATATACTCTGTATCCATCAGTTATTGGAATAACAATATTTTTATACTGTTCGCCCTGTTTTTCATAAACATCTGAAATAACAGGTAATACCTGTGCTATTATTTGTTCTTGCTTTCTATTGTATTTTTCAGTTACAGATTTGAATATTATTGATGTTATTTCATCGTCGTCCGCTTTTTTGAAAAAACTTTCATCAAACGGTGTTTCGATTGTGAGATTTCGCATTAGTTCAAAACGGAATGTATCGTAGTCAGCGTCATCAATGTATGTATCAACAAACTCTTCGCAAACTGCACTCATCATACCTATTGTGTCGGATTGGATTCTTTCTCCAAACAGTGAGTGTCTGCGTTTTTTATACACAACTTCGCGTTGTGAGTTCATCACATCATCATATTCAAGCAGGCGTTTTCTTATTCCGAAGTTGTTTTCTTCAACTTTTTTCTGTGCCCGTTCGATAGATTTTGTAATCATACTGTGTTGAATAACCTCTCCCTCTTTCAGTCCAAGTCTGTCCATCATTCGAGCAATACGGTCTGACCCAAAAAGACGCATTAAATCATCTTCGAGTGATACAAAAAACTGTGATGATCCTGGGTCTCCTTGACGTCCAGCACGACCACGTAACTGACGGTCAACACGCCGCGACTCGTGACGCTCTGTACCGATTATCGCCAACCCTCCTGCCTCTTTTACCTCGTCAGAGAGTTTAATGTCAGTACCACGACCTGCCATGTTGGTAGCAATAGTAACTGTTTTTGAATGTCCGGCTTCGGCAACAATATCAGCTTCTCGTTGGTGCAACTTAGCGTTTAAAACGTTGTGTTTTATACCCCTAAGTTTAAGCATACGGCTTAATAGCTCAGAAACCTCAACCGATGTAGTACCAACTAATATTGGACGACCTGCATCGCGAAGTCTTACAATCTCTTCGATAACTGCGTTATATTTCTCACGTTTGGTTTTATAAACCAAATCTTCGTGGTCTTCTCTTATAATCGGTCTATTGGTGGGTATAACAACAACATCTAACTTATAAATATCCCACAACTCTCCTGCTTCGGTTTCGGCAGTACCTGTCATACCCGCAAGTTTGAGGTACATTCTAAAGTAATTTTGTAGAGTAATTGTAGCAAATGTTTGTGTAGCAGCCTCAACTTTAACATTCTCTTTTGCCTCGATAGCTTGGTGTAATCCATCGCTATATCGGCGACCTTCCATAATACGTCCTGTCTGCTCATCAACAATTTTAATTTTATTGTCCATTAAAACGTATTCAACATCTTTTTCAAAGAGCGAGTATGCTTTAAGCAGTTGATTAACAGTATGTACACGTTCAGATTTTATACTATAATCTTGAATTATCTGATCTTTTTTAGCGCTCTTTTCTTCGGGACTAAGTTCTAAATTATCAAGCTCTGCCAATTCTGAACCAACATCGGGAAGTACAAAGAACTTAGTGTCTGATACCAAATTACTCATATAGTCTATTCCCTTGTCGGTCAAATCAATAGAGTTTATTTTTTCATCAATAACAAAATATAGTTCATCAGTTGCTATATGCATGTTTTTGTTGTTTTCTTGCATATAGAAGTTCTCTGTTTTCAGTAATAGCGCTTTTGTACCTTGTTCTGACAGATATTTTATCAAAGGATTATACTTTGGCAATCCTTTAAAAGCTCTAAGTAGCAATAGACCACCCTTATCTTCGTCACCTTCTG
>DAOOBP010000043.1:2112-16836 GCA_035407925.1 Salinivirgaceae bacterium | reverse complement strand
GCCTTAACGGCTCTATTGTCGATTTATCGATATTTGGAAGTAAAATCGCTTCTACACCACTCTCTTTAGCTCTATTGATAACCTCTGTTCTGTCGTTATCAAACTGTGGTAAATATATATGTGAGTGTGTGTCAATCATCTTTCACTGTTTTTAAACTCTACGATATTGATTTCCTGGCAGCGCCATAATTACTCCTTTAAACTCCATCTCTAATAGTGTTGCTGCGACTTTATGAACGGGAATCGATAGTTTGGCTGCCAGATAGTCCATCGTAACAGGCTGATCATCTTCAAACAGTTCAAAAATTGTCTCCTCTGCTTCGCTCAGGGGTTCAAAAATCTGCTGCTGAACAAGTTTTGGAGTGTTTATATCCCAATTCATAATATACTCTATATCAGTAAGTCCCTCGCATAATACAGCTTTGTTCCTCTTGATTAGCCTGTTGCAACCGGCAGAATATTGATCACCGATTTTTCCAGGAAAGGCAAAAACATCACGATTATATCCTTGTGCATAATCGGCTGTAACTAGGGCTCCGCCTGTGATACCCGATTCGGCTATTAGAACGGCATCGCTCAGTCCTGCGATTATCCTGTTGCGCCTTAAAAAATTTGACTTTTCGTATCGCGAATTGTGCTGAAATTCAGTAACTAAAACTCCATTATCTTTTAAAATATCGAGTGCCACACTCCTATGTTGCGCAGGATAGATTTTGTCTAATCCATGACCCAAAATAGCTGCGGTAGGAATGTTTTGAAATATACAAGCTCTATGCGCAATAACATCGATACCATAAGCCAAGCCGCTTACAATTGTAATGTCGTATGATCGGTTTTTTATATCACGTATGAGGTTTTCTACCATCATTTTACCATACATCGTTGAGTTTCTTGTCCCTACAATTGATAGGATTTTTTGCTTGTTTAGGCACTCCAAGTTTCCTTTAGTAAAGATAACTATTGGGCTATCAGGGCATTGCGATAGTTTTTTAGGGTAATCTTTATCTAAGTAGCTTGTAATCTTTATGTTGTGTTTTTCGCAAAATTTAAGTTCGCTCTCTGCCAGCTCTTTTCCTTTGTCGAAATCAATTTTTTCTACAGTCGTTTTTCCTAATCCGGGAATTTTTACCAAATCCTTAGTTTTTTTTTGGTAAACGTCTTCTACGTTGCCACAGTATGCGACCAACTTTTTTGCGGTCATTGGACCCAAGTTGGGCGTTAAAGCTAAGGCTACGGTGTAGTAGAGCGAAGTGTCTGTCATTTTCTTTTGGATTGAAAGGTGCAAAAATACGAAAACAATCTGCAATGAGCAATGAACAATGAGCAATTAGCAATGAGCAATTAGCAATGAACAATGAACAATGAACAATTACTAACAGGTTGATTAACAGACAGTAGCCACATTGTTTAGGGTTCACTGAAAAAGTCTATGTTATTTTTAGGTGTTGGTTGCGTGATTAGTGATTGGTGGTTAGTGGTTGGTGATTAGTGAACGTTAACTAAATAACCATTAAGGAGTTAAGAGATATTAAGAAAAGACTACGTCTTTATTATATGGTTGATTTTGAAGATTCATATTTTTGGATTAACACTTGTTCTTTGTCCGTAGGACAACATGTGATTAACCATAGGCGCAAGCCTATGGGTGTGCTACAGCACACAATCCCACCCGTTAGGGTGGCACAAACCAAATCAAAAATCAAAAATCCGAAATCCTTAACATAGTGCACGGCCACGTTCCTCACTTTTACACTTCGACTCAGCTCAGTGCACCGCCTTGTACATACTTCAACTACGCTCAGTACAACGCTTCGGCTACGCTCAGTGCATCGCCTTTTACCTTATAATTGTTTTAACATAAGTGCACGGATTTTTCGACAAATATTAGTAAAACCTTGCACTTAAATAAAGAAAAATGAATATATCTTACTTAAAATCAAAAGAATAAAACTTTTTCAGTAGACCCTACTTAGTTTCTTGTCACACAAAAATTAGTAACAAAGGGTGGAAATAATTTTGTTTAAACTTTTTTCTTCTTTTTCTGTTTCACTTTTGTAAATAAATTCGCTGTATATTTCTCGTAAAGCTCAAATAGATAGACCATTCTATTGGCTTCGCTTGTAAATGGTTGCGGACGATATGCCAAATCGACTGCTTTGTCAAGCTCGTTGTGTGCTTTTACTAATGCGGGAGGCATTGTCAAGGGGTCGTAAAGGTCGGCAAGGCTGCTGTTTGGATATTGCAAACGAGTGTCTAAAACCTTTTGGGCTGCGGCTTCTATTGCAGTTACTTGCTTGTCGGCTGGGTTTTCGGGCCAAGGGAAGTTGTTGTAAACTACTGAGTTCGAGTATCGGTAATCGCTTTTTAATCTGCCACAAATATTTTTTACCCAAGCCATATGCATTTCGGAGGTTAAAACTCCAAAATGAAACAATTTTGCATTTGGAATAATCAAACAAAGATTGCTGGCAATAACATTTGCAGGCATAAAGCCAATCGGAATATACTTTCTTCTTTCCGATGAAACACTTGGGATAATTACATATTCTGTTTCATTATGCGAAACAAACGCAAATTGCGAAGGGTTGCTTGCCAATTCTCGAGTCTCTTTACGCGAGCTACTCTCTCTAAATTCTTTAACCTTTTTAAGTCTTTCTATTATGAAAGATGAATTTCTTAAATGAACAGGCTCGGCATCTTTTAGCCATAGACAAAAACGAGGTATATTGTTTATAAACTCGTGACTACCGACATATTTTCTAATATATTTTTCAATGTAAGGTTCAGCATTAATTGCTTCGTTCTTTTCTTCTTGATTCAACAACAAGAAACCACCATCGATCGGTTGATTCCCAAATTTTATTTTAGGAACATTGCAAATTGCATTTGATGACCTTTCGATAATAATGTCTTTAGCATCAACTAAATATGGATTAATATTCTTAGCTTTTACTTCGTGCGCTTCTCCTCTAATGTCTTCATACTCAAAAATACTCTTGTTTGAAGTGTCGTAGTTGGCAAAGCCAATTATCACGCAATAAACGGCAGCATTCCCTTTCGCCTCGTTGCTCCACTTAAAAGTACGATGCGCAAAGTGAATTTTGATATTGTAATGATTAAACAGCAGATTCCATAAAACGCCCACCTGTTCGCCTTGTGTAATTGAGTTGGTGGAGACAAAAGCAACTTTGGTCGGTGTGTTAGCTATTAATTGAGCAGCCTTAACATACCACGCTGTAACATAATCCAATATGCCGAAACCTTTTACACTCGAAAAAACTCGCTGCATATCGAGCTTTTGCTCTTGATTTTGCTCGTTCTTGCCTACAAAAGGCGGATTGCCAAGGATATAATCGAAATGGGTTTTGCCTGAAAAGGATTTAGGATAAGCTCCCTCAACAACATGCACATTCTTACTGTACACATTCACGGTGCCGTAATGGGCTGCAGGCTCACTTACCATATATATATTGGTATTATCGGCTGTTATATCATACACCCCGCTTTGCGTGAGTGCCGACCAATCCATTTGAAGCGCATTTCCAACCCTTATATGCGCCGATTTCATTAACGGTAAACGAACAAAATATTGTCCGAACTCTTGACTAACCAACATGTTCATCTGGTGGTCAATCAGCCACATGGCTACTTCGGCAATTCGGGCGGGAAACTCCTCATATTCAATACCGTAAAATTGGTCAACATCAATAAGAATAATGCTACTTATGTCTATTACTCGTTGTCCAGACTTGTTTAATGTTCTCAAAATTTCTAACTCAAGCAAACGAAGCTCTCTATAAGTGATGATTAAGAAATTTCCACAACCGCATGCAGGGTCAAGAAATTTATAACTGCTTATTCTTCTGTGAAATTCGATGAGTCTGTTTTTGTTATGTTTTATGGTCTCGAACTCTTTCCAAAGGTCATCAAGGAAGAGCGGTTTGATGAGTTTCAAGATATTGGTTTCGCTTGTATAGTGTGCTCCGAGGTTTCTGCGTTCCTCTGGGTTCATTACACTTTGGAACATTGAGCCGAAAATTGCAGGTGAAATTTTACTCCAATCGATGTAAGTGCAATCTAAAAGGGCTTGGCGCATTTTGCTGTCGAAGCTTGCCATAGGCAAGATTTCTTCAAACAGCTTTCCGTTAACATGCGGAAAATCAGCGAGTTGTTCGTCAAGGTTTTTAAATCTTTCGCCTTTCGGGGTGTTAAGTACCTGAAAAAGTTCTTGCAGTTTTGCTGCGAGGTCGCTTCCGTCAATGTTAGTGCGCTGTTCGATGTATTCTTGAAATTGTTGTTTCTCGAAAATGGTGGTATCTTCGGCAAATAGGCAGAAAAGCAAGCGAACCAAATAAACCTCTAAAGGGTGTCCCGTATAGCCAATCTCTTTGAGGCGGTCGTGAAGTTTGCCCATTAGCTCGGCGGCTTTGATATTTGCGGGGTCTTCCTCTTTGTAAACTCGCTTTTGATAGCCAAGCAGATAGCCAAAATGGTGAACGTTATTTACAAGGTCGTTGAGTTTAAATTCTGTAAGTGTATCATCTTCAAGGTCGTAAAGGCGGAAGTTTTCAAAATCGGAAACGAGAATATATTTCGGCAGTTCGTGTTGTTTAAGTCCGTGAGTGTACTCTACTGCTTGCTGATACGCTTTTTCGAGGTTTTTGCCCCGACTTTTCATTTCAATTAAAATCGTTCCCTTCCAAAGCATATCGATATAGCCGTCCGTGTCGTCAAGTTTTTTGATTCTATGCTCGAAAGTACCGACTCTTTTTCGGCTAATACCCAAAACATGAAAAAAGTCATCTAAAAACGATTTTGCGTCTGCCTCTTCGTTTGATGCGTCTGCCCATTTTTTTGAGAAATTTAAGGCTCTCTCTTTTATTTCGTTCCAGCTTAGTGGCATATTTTAGTATTTGATTGATTTGTTTATAGTTGCAGTTTTTGTTTCTATTCTTCTATCCTAATTACTCTTGGTTTCGACGGTGGCAAGTTTCTCGGCTGTGCTAAAATTGCTCTTATCTCATCATATTTTTCAGATAAAAATCTATCCAAAATCTCTCGTTTTTCTTTTGTTTTTGAGTTGTTTATCACAAGTAGTGGGTATTGCTTTTCTTCAATGGTTATACTACACAAACAAGGAGGTTCCGAAAAATCAGTTATTTCGTATTTTGATTTCAGCATACTTACAACAGTTTCGTCTATGGCGATTAGTAATGAGGGCTGTAATACCGATATTTCTGTATTCAAATGTTTATAGCAATTTTGAAATTTTTCAGAAAAACGCAAAATATCCCTTCTTTTTTCGGGGTGGTAACATTTTGCACAATAAGTTATAAAACACTCATGTCTATTGAAATTTAACTTTTCATAGATTTGCTTCAACAAATTATCGTATCGTGTTCTTTTGTCGTAGTCAAAATAATCTTGAATTATCGCAATTGGCGGATAGTCTTTATATGCTTCCAAGTCGTATTGATACAAAGAAAAGGAATCTTTTTGTCGGTAACATTCTGCGCAATTAACTAATTTCATCAAATTCCAAATTTGGTCGCTTATGGGAAGCAAACAATATTCTTCTTGATTGTCGGACGAAGTAACTTTTCCGTAACCGATTTTGTCTTTATCTTCTTCAACATAGGAACTGCAACTTGAAAACTCCATTGGTTGTATCCAATATTGATTTTCAAAGGATATTTCTTTGAAATGTGGAATTTTATCCTCTAAATCAGGTGCAATTTGAGTTGCTTTTAGTGGAATTTCGGGCGTGAGTACTTTGTAGTAGGGTTCAGTACCCCAATCGTGGTCGTCGTGCTCGTAAAAAAACAGTCCTAAATCTTTTTTCCCAACTCCTGTAAATCCATCTTCATCACCTTCGTATGTCGAAAAATTGCAAGCCCTGATAATAATTTTATTTTTTATTGCCTCAATAAACTCTTTTCTAATATCATAAATATTTGATATTAAATAAAGTGGCATATTTTCAGATAAACAAAGGACAATGTCATCAAATGATTTTTCTTTCAACAAAACAGGTTCAAAATCTAAATCTTCCCATTTTTTGTCTTCGCTCAGAAGGAAAACACAACCATCTACCGCATATTCATATGAAATAATTTTGTGCAATGTGTCCACACCGCATTTTTGCAATATGGTTTCTATCGTCTTTTCGTCTAAATATAGTTGTTTTAAAATTGGCGTAATGGGTTTTGCATATTTTCCAAATAATTCGAGCCAAAATGTTTGATTTTCAATCTCAATTGGAACCGCTCCATATTCTCCGCTGTCAAAAATAGCAATATTTCCGTCTTTATCTACCGCAAACCAATCGGTGTCCATACTATGTCCTGCTGGAAAATCTATTGTTTTCATATCATACACGATTTAAAATCTATTGAATGTAAAGCATTTATAATTCCCTTATACGAAATCTCTTGCAATTTTGCTTTGCTGGGACTATAGGAGCAATAATTTACTTTTTTATCCCACGAAATTGAACAAAAGCGTTCACTCGGTTTACAAACCAAAAGGCACGAGGGCGATTGAAAGGGCTTATTGCCAGCAATTTCCAAAACTTGCTCTGGAGTAGGTTGCAATGAAAATTTTCGTGGTACGAAAATAATTTCTTTTCGTAAAATTCCTAATCGAAAAAGTTGTTTTGTTAATTTTTTTGTTTCCTCTATCTTATCGGAAGAGACTAACAAATTAATCCCCGATTTTATATTTTCTCGTTTGAGCAAGTCAACAAAATACAAAGCGTTGTTGACATCGTCCTCGTTTTCAGGATTATGAATAGTAAAATGTATTTTGTCGGGTCTGTTTTTCATTAATTTATCCCATACTTCAATGTTTTTCAATGGCAAACCATTGCTTGTTATGCTCACAAAAACTAACGGAGTAAGTGCAGAAATAATTTCAAAAACTCCCTCGTATTCAAATGGCTCTCCACCGCCAAGTGAAACGGATTGTAAACCGTTTTCGACACAGTCTTTCATTAAATCAATCACTTCTTGCGGTTGCCATTCAGCTTTTCCGTCCACAAAACTGTGATTGTAGCAAAAATCGCAGGCTTTACTGCAACGATTGCTCAAATCGATAGAAATGCGTTGTAGGGAAAAATTTCTGTATGTGTTCATTTCCTAAATTTGTCATATTTTTTTCTTCGTTTCTCAAAAGTACCTCGCTGCCTGCCTGTTGTAAATAACGGCTACGTGTATGAAACGTTTGGCATTACGAAGCAATTCCCTATCAAGTTACAACTACTTTTGATACGAGCTGTGATGCTAAATAATATGCTGACTGCCAAATGTTTTATACACGTTGTTACCTGCTGACTTTCCCATGTTTTCAGACAATTTTAGTTTTTCTGTTTGTATTCGTTTATTTCTTATTAATATTCTGAAATATGGATTTTTCCCATTGATTGACAAGTCTTTATCGTCATTCCCTTTTCTAAATTTTATTATCTTAAACTGGTCAGGATTAAATTTATGTAAAAAGGTTATTGGCACACCCATAGCGCCTTTGTAGTCCAATGGAATATCTTGCGTTTTATCAACATTAATCCCGTCATAGTTGTCATATTTAGGGTATTTTAATTCATTCCCATAATATTTTTTTGTAAGTTCTATATCTTCATGCCGTTTGAAATTGTCTAAGTTTGTCAGCCACAAAGCATTATTTGTTGAAACTATCCTATTTCCATTGCTGTCAATCCGAGCTTCTGTTCCATAAAGCTCATAATGTTCCGGCACAATAAATCCTGAAATACCTCTACCTAAATTTATACCTAACCAAGCTTTATTTTCTTTTATTAGCTTGAAAATTTCCTTGTAAGTTATTGCATTAATGTTTCCAATTATCAAAAAATTTTTATCGTATTTTACCAATTGAGCCACGAACTCTCTAAATAGTGAAAATGGGGGATTGGTTACCACAATATCTGCCTGCTTTAACAACTCTATGCTTTCGGCGCTTCGGAAATCTCCATCTCCCTTAAAATGAATAATGTCAGCAGATGTCGGTATTGTTTTTTCATTCTCTGTACCCGTGTATTCGTAGAAAAAACCCTGTTGCGTTTCTACGTTGTTAAATAAATTTCTTTCTTGTTTTACATAACAAGCCGAAATGAGTTTTTTTAGTCCTAACTCTTTGAAGTTTGTAGCAAAATAATTGTAAAAGTTGCTAAGTCGAGGGTCATCGCAATTACAATATACCACCTTGTTTTTGAAATGACTTTTATAATGACACAATTCGCTTTCAATATCCGAAAGTTGTGTATAGAATTCGTCGTTCTTTGATTTCTTTGCCTTTTGTAATATTTCGTTAGTCGCAGCCCTTCTCATTTTCAACACGTTTATTTATTTTTGGTTATCTGATTAAACAAGTCGCTTCCCAATACTTGGAGCGATGTTTTAGAAATATCAAGCATTATATCGAACATTTGTTTGGTATTCCATTTTTCGCCTTTTCCCTGTGTGTAAATTGATGTTGCTTGGAGCATTATTGTTTTATCTTTATGCTTAACAAATTTATTTTTACATAAATTTGTATTGATTGGCATTCCATAATTGGCAGATGTCAGCCTATCTAATCTATTTAGCATTCCTGAATTGTATTCTAGCGCTACAACCCTTCCGTCTGGTCTTTTTATGGAAATAGTTTCTGTTAGAAAATTTGAGCCTTCTAAAAATAAAACATAAGGAAAATGAGATTCAGAAAGCATATAGTTAGCGATTTCTGAAATGTTTTTATGAGACCGCTCAATTGCATTACCAGCAGCCATCAAGTCTTGGTCATTATTTGCACCAACAAGTATTCCGTCCTTGATGTTTTCAATGTCTTTTCCTTGATGTTTAGCTTCTGACACTAAAACAATTCTCCAATTTCCATTATCATCTTTAACTTCAATTATTCCTCCGTCGGGTATAATACCCGAATTTGCAACAAAAAGAGTTTGTCCTAATTCTGAATCAACTTTTCTCAGAGCTTCATTTATTTCCTCTTTTTTTATATTTGTTCTGTGCCGAAAAGATAATCTGGGATACTCCTTTTCTAACTGCTCAATTACAAGATGAGAGATTTTTCCAACTGTCATATCATGTAATTTTGCTTCATCTCCAAAAGTACCGACTACACCTTTGGATTCTTTATGTTGATTCGTTAATCTTTTTGATTGATTCTTTTTAGCCATATTTTTACTCCACTATCTTTTGCAAAAATACAAACTTTACTCTATCGCTAAAAAATACAATGCAATGTCTCCAAGTTTACAGCGCTGTTTGTTTTTGTTTGCACCCAACGTATAGTTTACGAAACAAATATAATTCATTCGTAAATATAAACATATAAATTGAAATCAACAGACAATTATGGTTTTTCCAGAATTTTCCGTTGTGTTAGCCCTTCTGGGTTTGATAAACCTTTGATATTCACGCCACTACAATCATCTCGTCCCTTCGGAATTTAGATTATATAAAAGTAAACTGTCGCGTATAATGACTAATTTTTAAGAACTAGATCAATGTATAGCAGAGACGCCACAATGTGACGTCTCTACGCTTAACGTCTCTTAACTTCTTAATGGTTCAATAATTCCTAAATTTTTAATTCAGACCAATTCTAATTTTCATATTACCGCTAAAAAAATCAAATTTTTTATTTCCCCCTAAAGTCTTAAAATGTAACGGTTTTGAAGAAATAAGAAAATAAAGTTATCAACAAAGTGGGAAAAAGTGGGAAATAATGGGGAAAAATGGGAAATTGTTTGTATTTTTACACGTTCAAAGTTATATCATTATGGTAACCTTCATTGGAGAATATAACATTCGTATAGACGCAAAAGGGCGTATAGTGCTTCCTACTGCTTTTATCAAGCAGGTTGGAGATATTCCCCAACGTGAGGTTTTTATTCTCAAGGAGGATATGTATGAACAGTGTTTGGTGCTTTATCCGATATCGGAATGGGATAGACAAAACCAAATAATACGCAGTAAACTTAACCCTTTCGACAGAGAGCACAATCAGTTTTTACGAAGTTTTTCAAAGGGCGCAGTAGAGGTTTCTACCGACAACGTTAACAGGATACTTATTCCTAAACGGCTTTTAGAGTTTGCCAAAATCACAAAAGAGATTGTTTTGTCTGGTCAAGATGGCAAAATTGAAGTTTGGAGCGCAGAGATGTATCAGAACTTATGGGACAACTCTCCGGACTTTGAACAGTTGGCAAAAAAAGTAATGAACTCTTAATTATATCTCGGTTATGAACGACTATCACATACCGGTACTTTTAGAAGAGAGTATTGAGGGATTAGACATAAAACCAAACGGTATTTATGTTGACGTTACTTTTGGTGGTGGTGGTCACTCTCGCACAATCTTAGAAAAACTTACAAATGGAAAACTAATTGCTTTCGACCAAGATGAGGAGGCAAAAAAAAATGTGCCCGATAGCGATAATTTTATATTTATTCATAACAATTTCAAGTACTTACAATACTTTTTGAAATATTTGAAAATTGATAAGGTTGACGGAATATTGGCAGACCTTGGCGTTTCGTCACACCACTTTGATGAGAGCGAACGTGGTTTTTCTTTCAAATTCGACACCGAGCTTGATATGAGAATGAACCGCAACAAAACGCTGAAAGCCTCGGATATTGTAAATCAATATTCTCCAGAAAATTTAACTCAAATTTTCAAGAAGTATGGTGAGGTTGAAAAGCCTTGGGAGGTTGCTCAGGCAATTGTTAATTACAGGCAAGAGAATCCGGTAAATACAACCGGCGATTTGTTACAAGCAATAAACGATGTTGTTCCGGAAAGATATAGATTTAAATCGCTTGCTCGTATATATCAGGCGCTTAGAATTGAAGTGAATGACGAAATAGGAGCATTGAAAGATTTATTGGAACAATCGATGTCAGTTCTTAATCCTCGCGGACGAATGGTAGTAATAACGTATCATTCACTTGAGGATAGATTAGTTAAAAACATCTTCAAATTTGGAAATTTTGAAGGAGTACCTAACAAAGATTTTTACGGAAATTTAATTACACCTTTTGAATTAGTAAACAAAAAAGTAGTTACACCAAGCGAAGCGGAAATAGAGCGCAATTCGCGTTCAAGAAGTGCAAAACTACGAATAGCCCAAAGGAGAGTACACAATGCAGGATAGTCAACAAAATCAAGAATTTGAAGATTTACAGGGTAACAAAAAGGAAAAAGAGAGAAGAAAAATAAGTTTTTTCCAAGTAGTACTTGACGGCTCGTTTCTCGGAAAAGATGGTTTTCTTAATCAGTTGCCATTTATTCTATTTTTAGTTTTTCTGGGCATACTGTACATTGCAAATACCTTTCATTCAGAACGCATTTTAAGAGACCGTAAACGATTAGAACTTGAAATTAAAGAGTTACAGCCCGAAGCAATTTCAATATCGTCTCAATTGATGTTGATGAGCAATCAGACCGAAGTTGCAAAGCTTTGCAGAGAACATTCACTTGGATTAAAAGAGAACTTAGAGCCGCCATACAAAATTGTTTTGCATGATAGCGATATAAGATTAATAAAACGCAAATCGATTAAAGATTAGATGCTTGTATATCTGGAAATATGAGTAAAGAAAAAACAATAAAAACGCAAATAGTTGGGAGATTGACTTTAGTCTATTTCTTCATGCTGCTTTTTTTGATTTTTCTTGTGGTTAATGTTTTTCGTCTCCAGTGGTTCGAAGGCGATAAATGGAAAAAAATTGAACAACGAAGTTTCCGTACAATGCAAATAGAACCAAACCGTGGGGATATTAGAGCACGTGACGGCAGACTGTTGGCAAGTAGCGTTCCTGTTTACGAAATTAGAATGGATTTGGGTAGCTCTTCATTAGATGTTAATCTGTTTAGGAATAAGGTTGATAGCCTGTCGTATCTGCTTTCAAATCTGTTTCGCGACAAAAGTGCAAGTCAATATAAGCGCGAGTTGCTTTCAGCACAGTACAGACAAGAGCGTTACTACTTAATAAAAAAGGACGTAACCTACCAACAGTTAAAAAAACTTCGCAAATTTCCTGTTTTCAGTGCAGGACAATACAAAGGCGGACTTATCGTCAAAATGAAATATAAAAGAGTTAAGCCGTTTGGGGAAATGGCTTCACGCTCAATAGGTTACACCGTTGAGTCGGGTAGTTTTAAAGGTGTTGGAATTGAGGCGACCTACGATTCACTTCTTACGGGAGTAGAAGGACGTAGGCTTGAACAAAGAGTGGCAGGGAACTTCTGGAAACCTGTAGGAAGCGACAACGACATTGATCCAATTCAAGGCAACGATATTCTAACAACTATTGATATAAACATACAAGACGTTGCCCACAACGCTCTGATAAAAACACTTAAACAACACAATGCAAGACACGGAGCAGCAATTCTTATGGAGGTTGAGACAGGCGAAATTTTAGCCATGTCGAACCTAATGCGCACATCTGTTGGCAATTACGTAGAATCATACAATTTTGCCGTTGGAGAACGCACCGAGCCCGGATCGTCAATTAAACTTGCCTCTCTAATGATTGCTCTCGAAGATGGCAACATAGAACTTGACGACATTGTTGATACTGGAAATGGAGAGATGAAACTTTTCGATATAGTTATCAGAGACGGCAAAAAAGGAGGATTTGGTAAAATAACCACAAAACAGGTAATGGAGTACAGCTCAAATGTGGGCATTGTGAAGATAATACAAAAATACTACGGCGATAAGCCTAAAGAGTTTGTTGAGAAACTGTATCGTTATCATCTTAATCAACCTACGGGCATAGATTTGTTGGGCGAAGCAATACCATATATTAAATACCCGGGGGATAAACTTTGGAGTGGAGTATCACTTTATCAAATGGCTTATGGATACGAGCTTCAACTTACTCCATTACAGATATTAACTTTCTATAACGCCATTGCCAACAATGGAGTTATGGTAAAACCAAAAATTGTAAAGGCAATTTACAAGCACGGAACTTTGATTGAATCGTTCCCCACCGAAGTAATCGATAGTCGTATAGCTTCGCCAAGAGTTATTAGACTAGCCCGAGAGATGCTCGAAGGAGTTGTAGAAAACGGTACAGCAAGAAATCTTAGCAAAAACGCTTACAAAATTGCCGGAAAAACAGGAACAGCTCAAATAGCTAATGCAAAATATGGATATGAGTATCAGAGCAAAATCAGCTATTTGGCGACGTTTGTAGGATATTTTCCTGCGAAGAATCCAAAATACTCCTGCATAGTAATTGTAAATGAGCCATCTAACAGTCAATACTATGGTAATGCCGTTGCAGGACCAGTTTTTAAGGAGATAGCCGATAAAGTTTACGCAACAAGGCCCGACATGGTTGACCCCTTAGACAAACAATTAGCTAAAAATGAGGAGTTAGTACCATATACATTTTCAGGAAACAAGAAAGATTTACTGAAAATTTTAAATCTCTTCGATGTTCCTCAAGAAAACTTATCTGGTCAAAATAGTCAATGGGTTGTAACAACCAAACTTGACGATAAAATAAAAATGCAGAACAGGATTTTTTATCCTAAACAAGTTCCAAACGTAATGGGAATGGGAATTAAAGATGCGTTGTCGGTTTGCGAAAATGCGGGACTAAAAGTTGAGGTCAGAGGACGTGGAATTGTTACCCGTCAGAGTTTACAGCCAAATTCAAAAATCCGTGGAGGAGAATATATCGTGTTAGAGTTATCAAATAATTTCTAAAAAAATAAATTTCCGTAATAGAAAGCAAATGAAGTTAGATAAAATATTAAAAGGCATATCAGTTGAGTCAATACAAGGATACGATAGTATTGACATCAGCTCTATTTGCATCGACTCACGGAAATGCACACAAAACTCACTGTTCGCTGCAATTTGCGGTACTAACGCAGACGGGCACAGCTTTATTGAAACTGCTATTAAAAACGGAGCAACTGCAATTCTTTGTCAAAACCTGCCCGAGATGTTAGCTCAAGACGTTGTTTATGTGGAAGTTAAGGACTCATCAAATGCCCTTGGCATAGCTGCTTCGAATTTCTATGAAAATCCTTCGGAAAAACTTAAACTTGTTGGCATAACGGGAACCAATGGTAAAACAACAACAGCTACGCTCCTATATAAAATTGTAAGCGACCTTGGCTATCCTTGCGGTCTTTTCTCGACAGTTAAAATATTGATAAACAACAAAGAATATCCCTCATCACTCACAACACCCGATGCCATTGAACTAAACCGTATTATGGCTGAAATGGTTACATCTGGCTGCGAATACTGTTTTATGGAGGTGAGTTCACACTCAATTATCCAAAACCGAATAGCGGGACTGCATTTCATGGGTGGAGTATTTACAAATATTACGCAAGACCATTTAGATTACCATAAGACAATGGATTCGTATATTGCAGCTAAGCAGATGTTTTTTACGATGTTACCATCAAAATCGTTTGCCTTGTACAATACCGATGACAAAAACGGTAAAATTATAGTTCAAAACAGCAAAGCGAGCAAAAAAACTTACGGACTACTGCGACCAGCCGATTTTAAGGCAAAACTAATTTCAAAACAGTTAGAGGGGATGTTGTTAGATATCAACAATATAGAGATATGGACATCATTAACAGGCGAATTTAATTCTTACAATCTATTGGCAGCATTTGGAACATGTATATTGTTGGGCTTTGAACAGCAAGAGACATTAA
>DAOOBP010000043.1:0-2012 GCA_035407925.1 Salinivirgaceae bacterium | reverse complement strand
TTGGCAGCATTTGGAACATGTATATTGTTGGGCTTTGAACAGCAAGAGACATTAACCGCAATCAGCCGTCAACAACCTGTAAAAGGGCGATTTGATCGATATAGGTCAAAATCGGGTGTTTTTGTTATTGTCGATTACGCCCACACACCAGATGCTGTAACTAATGTTTTACAAACAATACATGATATTCGCACAGGAGACGAAAAGGTTATTACGGTAATTGGTGCAGGCGGCGACCGCGATAAAACAAAACGACCGCTAATGGCGCAAGAGGCTGCCAAACAGAGTGATATGGTTATACTCACAAGCGATAATCCTCGCAGCGAGGAACCTTTGGCAATAATCGCCGATATGGAAGCAGGATTAAAAGAGATGCGCAAATCGGTTTATATAAAAAATCCCGACAGGCGTGAAGCTATAAAAACCGCTTGTACAATGGCTCAGCAAGGAGATATTATTTTGATAGCCGGCAAAGGACACGAAAATTATCAAGAGATTAAGGGTGTTAGGTATCCTTTTGACGACATGATTGAAGCTATTGCTATTTTAAAAAATATTGACAAATAAACAGATATAGCTATGTTTTATTATTTAGGCGAATTTTTATATGATATGGGGGTGCCCGGTTCGGGATTGTACCAATATATTACTGTGCGTGCAGCGTTAACTTTCTCTGTAAGCCTTATAATTTCAATTGTTTACGGCAAGCGAATTATCAGAATTTTACAAAAAAAACAGATAGGCGAAACTATCCGCGATTTGGGATTAGAGGGGCAACTTGAAAAAACGGGTACGCCAACAATGGGTGGTATAATTATCATTGCTTCGATAGTGATACCAACTCTTCTGTTTGCAAAAATTCATAACATTTACATAATCTTAATGCTGATAACCACTCTACTAATGGGTACTATCGGTTTTATAGATGATTATATCAAAGTATTAAAAAAGAATAAAAAGGGATTAGCCGGTAAATTCAAAATAATAGGGCAAGTTAGTTTAGGCTTAATGGTTGGGTTAACTATGTGGCTACACCCCGGCATTGTTATCAGAGACACAACAACTGTGCAGGAAACAGCTATTGTTAGCGAAATCGACACGCCACAGGCTGACTTAAAAACCACACAAACCAACGTACCATTCTTTAAAAACAACAGTGGCGATTACAAGGGCCTTCTGTTTTTCCTCAGCGACAAAAATGCTGAAAAATGGTCGTGGGTGGTCTTTATAGCTGTTGTGATATTTATCGTAACGGCAGTATCAAACGGAGCCAACATTACCGATGGGCTCGATGGACTTGCAACTGGGAGTAGCGCAATAATGGGCGTTACGCTTGGTGTTTTGGCTTATCTGTCGGGTAACATTATTTATGCAAACTATCTGAATATATTTTATATCCCTGAAACTGGCGAATTGGTCGTGTTTATTGCTTCGTTTATTGGGGCTATGGTTGGGTTCCTGTGGTACAATTCTTATCCAGCACAAGTGTTTATGGGAGATACTGGGAGTCTGACCATAGGCGGAATTATAGCTGTTTATGCAGTGCTGATCAGAAAAGAGCTTTTAATTCCTGTATTGTGTGGTATTTTCTTAATCGAAAACCTGTCAGTAATAATGCAGGTTTCATATTTCAAATATACAAAACGCAAATATGGAGAGGGTAGGCGAATATTTTTAATGTCGCCACTGCATCACCATTATCAGAAAAAGAATATTCATGAATCGAAAATTGTAACACGATTTTGGATTGTAGGACTACTGTTAGCAGTTATTACAATTATAACACTGAAAATCAGATAATAACAATATATGCAAAAGCAATATAACATAGTTGTTCTTGGTGGAGGAGAGAGTGGCGTTGGCGCGGCATTGCTTGCCAAACGCAATGGAGAGAGTGTGTTTATTTCTGATTTTGGAACGCTTAAAGATAAGTACAGAAAGGAGATTATCGAGGCTGGAATAGATTTCGAGGAGGGGAAACATTCGGTTGAAATAATTACAAACGCAAAAAC
>DAOOBP010000042.1:0-18201 GCA_035407925.1 Salinivirgaceae bacterium | reverse complement strand
CTTCTAAAGAAGGAATATCTTCTGTTAATTTGCCGTAGAAGAATGCTTGAGCACCCAATACAATTGGCATAAAGACAAGAATAACAATTATAGTCAAGAACGGACTTATTAATGCTAGAATTGCGCCAACAACACCTAATGCAATATAAAGTAATAAATATGTGAAAAACATTTTCCACTTATATCCATGAGTACATCTGTTACTTACACTTAATGCATCGCCCGGAGTTATTCCTTTATCTACAACAAATAGTGCTGCGAAAGAGTACGCGAATGACAGAACCATACCAGGAAAAAACATGAATAAATAAGCAGGAAAGATAGCAATAGACCTTAAACCTATAACGAGAAAGAATTCGCCCATGAACTTGCGATATTTACCGTTAAAAATTTCTAATGGCGAAATTACTGCTCCTCGACTCATTTTTGCGGGCAAGGTAACCATAGCTATTGTCGTTCCAACATTTAGGTAAGGTATCCAAATGGTTAATGACCAAAGAATCATCGCACCTAATAGCGACAAAAAATTCTTTAGACCAAGCTTTATTGATTCAACAAAAGCTTGCGATACTGTAAATTTTGATTCCATAAATTTTACTATTTTAAGTTAAACACTGTAAAATTAATAAATAATAACATAGACATTTGTTAATGATTTGTTAACAAGTTGTTAATTTTTTAAATTTATATAATAATTTCCCCTTTTGTAAGTTAAAAAAAATTATTTTCTTTTGCGTATATTTGCAGTAACAATAAACAGTATAGGCGGTGTCTCATAAGTGCCCAACTGCTGCGTTACTTCGATATTCGGGCTCAGTCACGTACACTTCGGCTTGCTCAGTGCATCGCTTCATGTACGCTCCTTCGCCCTCAATCTCAGTGCCTTGCATTTGGACACTTATGAGACACCTTACCACTTGTTAGTTAAATTTTACTTTTGAGACAGCCTCAATTGTAATTTAAAAATTATCCAATTTTTTTTAAATTTTACAATTGTAAATACCGATGTTACAGACACATAGTCCAAACTTCACTATCGTTTTTTTGGACTATAGTAGATGTCCAATCGGTATAACTGTCAAAAAAATATGTCAGAGTTTACAGAAATCCATTTTTTAATAACACATCTTTTGCGGAAATAATAAATGAAGAACCCACGGTAGTTGAACTCTTTTTTGAAAATGGAATTGTAAACTCCCATGTTAAAGCAAATAAAAAATTTGAGGCTTGGTGGTTTTTCAACATTGGTATAAAAAACATTTATAGATTTAGTAATGTGTAAAGTTCTAAGAATAATCAATCGGTTTAACTTAGGAGGTCCTACGTATAACGCAGGCTATTTGACAAAATACTTGCCCGAAAATTTTGAGACGAAACTCATTGGCGGTCCCAATGAAAAAAGTGAGGCAGATAGCTTGTTTATTTTGGAAAGTATAGGGGTAAAAGGAGAGGTTATTGAAGAGATGAGACGTTCTATAAATCCTATAAACGATCTGCGCGCCCTTAGAAAAATACTAAAAATAATAAAAGAGTATAAACCCGATATTGTTCATACTCACGCATCGAAAGCGGGAACATTAGGTCGCTTAGCTGCTTGGTTTTCAGGAGTTCCTGTTATTGTACATACTTATCACGGACATGTCTTTCACAGCTATTTTTCTGTTTTCAAAACGTTCATATTCAAAACAATAGAGCGTTTTTTAGCCATTAAAAGTAACGCAATTGTTGTTATAAGCCAGTTGCAAAAAGAGGAGTTATGCAATAAGTTTAAGATTATACCAGAAGACAAAACGTATATAATTCCTTTAGGCTTCGATTTAAGCCGATTTTCAATAAATCAGGTAGAAAAAAGGGTAGCTTTCAGGTCACGTTACGAGATTCTTGATAACGAAATATTAGTTGTAATAGTCGGAAGATTAGCGCCTGTGAAAAACCACGATATGTTTTTAAAGATGGTCAAAAATATTAAAGATAAAAACTATGCAATCAATTTTAGGTTTATGATTGTGGGTGACGGAGAGACACGCAAACGTTTAGAGCACACGGCTCTAACCATGGGACTTTCAATATCAACACCTGAAGATCATACAGAAAACTCTGATATAATTTTTACATCGTGGATTAGGGAAGTGGAAAATGTTTATGCAGCAGCCGATATATCAGTTTTAACTTCGTTGAATGAAGGAACTCCCGTAAGCCTGATAGAGTCGTTAGCAGCAGGAGTGCCCGTTGTTTCAACAAATGTTGGTGGAATTGCAGATTTTATTACTGACGGCGTTCACGGCTTTTTGACAAATATCGATCAAGTAGATTTGTTTGCACAGCGAGTAGCGGAACTTGCTTGCAACGTTGAAAAACGTAAACAAATGGCTGAAAATGGTAGAGAAAAGGTTCTTAAACTATTCGATTTAAAACGTCTTGTGACCGATGTAACAAATCTATACACCAATCTACTTTCTAAACAGATTAAAAAGTAAGCAGTTTGCGCAAATAGCGTTATCTTTGGGGAAAATATATTTTATCATGCGATTTAAGTTCTTGTATAACGCCTTTTTTTTGATTGTTATTATTGCTTTCCTGCAAAGTTGCAAGCTGTTGCAACCAAATAAAATGCTTTCTACACCATCGGATTTTCAATATTCAGAGTTTAAAACGTCTGAAATCGAGTATAGAATAAAACCGTATGATAAAATTAGAATCAGTGTTTCTACAAACGATGGTTACAGAATGATTGCCATAACCGAAGGTATTAATATTCAAAATATTAAAGGCGAGATGGATTTTATGGTTGAATTTGACGGTATGGTAAAGTTGCCTACAATTGGCAGGGTTGATATTGCAGGACAAACAATTCGTGAAGCTGAACAGTCGCTTGAAAAACTATATGCTGATCATTATCAAAATCCCTTTGTTCTCTTGCAAGTGGTTAATCGTCGTGTTTATGTTTTTAAAAGCGGAGGAAAAATAGGAACCGTGGTTACAATCCCTGAAGATAACCTCACCTTACTTGAAGCAATTGCCCAATCGGGAGGACTTAGCGAAACCGATAAAGCATATCAGATAAAACTTATTAGAGGCAACCCTGCAGAAGAACCACAAGTTTTTTTGTATAATATAAGAGAGTTAAGCGAGCTTAAAGGAACTAACTTGCAGTTAGAGGCAAATGATATAATACATATTGAAAGCCGACCAAAATACGCAACACGAATATTAAATGAATTGACGCCATATTTTACGCTAATAACTACAATATCATCATTAATACTTCTTGTTAATTTATTTTCAAAAAAATGACAAACAGAAAACTACCTACACTTAACGACACGTTCGATATTATAGTTTTCATTAAAATTGTAAAAAAAACAATTTTACCTTCCATAATTATTTTATTAATTGCGATAAGTATCGGGTTTATTTATTTGCGATATACTCCACCGCTGTACGAGGCTAAATCAGTTATGCAAATGACTAATGAGGATAATCCAAATAAACTATTGAAGTTATCTGAAGTTTACGGGGAAGACAATAAAAATCTAAACAAGACCATTACATTATTACGTTCAAAAGAGTTTGTAAAACGCTGTATGACACATCTTGCGTTTGATGTACGCTATTTTATTAAAGGAACATTCTTAAACTCCGAACTGTACAGATCTACACCTTTCATAGTTGAATACAAAATAGATTCAAACAATATTTACCAAAAAAATGTATTCGTACATTTCTACTCAATAGACTCTTGTCAAGTCAGATACGAAAACGACGATATCGAATATGAATACAAAGGTTTGACAGGAAAATGGTTCTCATTAGGAGGCAATCAGTTTAAGATTATTCTACAAAATTATCAGGCTGTGGAAAGCATGAGTAAATCTGAGCCTCTCAATAAGTATTTTTTTCAAATAACTAATCCCAGGGAGATTGAAAACGAAATACTTGAAAATCTTTCAGTTCGTATTTTAAGTCAACAAACACAAACAATTGAAATTAGCTATTTATCTAATAATGCTTCGCAAGCAGCTGAAGTTGTAAATGTAATTACCGAAGCATTCCAAAAATATGAAGTCGTAAAAAAGGGGGAAAGTGTACAAAACATACTTAAATTTATTGATAAGCAATTAGATATTGTTTACAATAATTTAGATATAGTAGAGTCAGAAATGCATAGTTTTAAAAAGAAATTTAATATAAGTGATAAGCCAAAAATTGAATCGCCTATGCCATTATTTGCAAGCCGTGCAACAGAAATGGAAAGCGAAATACTCTCTGTTGAATTTGAAATATCTACTTTACAACATATTAAAACTGAGCTGTCAAGCAATCCCGATGCAAATATCTACGAGATGTTAGCAATGCTCACGGGCTCAAAAATTGAATCGTTTATTTCAACAATGCTAAACAATTTACAACTTTTGATACAGCAACGTAGTAATATGCTTTACGAAGTAACTTTAAATAATCAGAGGATAGCCAAAATAGACTCACAAATAGCATCTTATAAGAGACAACTGTTAGATTTTATTAGCTCATCAATTGCTCGCCTCGAACAGAAAAAGAATATTTTACAGGAGGAAATTATAAAATACGAAAAGAGCATTTCCCGTGGTTCTGGATATAATGAGTTTGAATACGCAAAGTTGCAACGTTTATACTCAATTAACGAAGAGTTTTATAATCAGTTAATGCAAAAAAAAGCCGAATATATGATAAGTCAAGCAAGCTTTGTTCCCAGTAGTACAGTCTTAGAAGTTGCCTATGTTCCTGCCGATCCAATTTCTCCCAATAAAACACGAGTTTTTTCATTAGTTCTTACGGTTGCATTAATAATGATATTTGTTTTAGTGATTACAAAATATTTATTATACGATGATATTCTGTTACCTGAAACAATTAAAAACTATACCGAAACACCCATTATAGGCGTAGTACCAAATTATAAGAATAAAGTTCCTGTATCACAATTGCTTGTTGATAAACATCCAAACTCGATGTTTACGGAAGCCTTTAGAAATATCAGATCTAACATTCAATTCCTGTCACAAGGTCATGGAAGTAAAATCATTACCATTACTTCCACGATTTCTGGCGAAGGAAAAACTTTTATAGCCATAAATTTGGCAGGCATTAAGGCAATAAGTGGCAAAAAAGTAATACTGTTAGATATGGATTTACGTAAGCCACGTCTTCATATAGGGTTTGATGTCGATAACGAAAAAGGTATGAGCACCATCATTTGTGGTGAGCATAATTGGCAGGATTGTGTGAATAAAAGTGATTTGCCAGGGTTAGATTATATCACAGCAGGTCCAGTTCCTCCAAATCCAGCTGAGTTAGCATTTAGCAATCGTGTTGAAGATATATTTGAAGAACTTGAAGAGAAATATGACATTATTATTGTTGATACTCCACCCATTGGAATAGTAACGGACGCATTAATGAACCTTCAGAGGGCAAATTATCCGATATATGTATTTAAAGCAGGTGTATCGAAACGCAGTTTTATTCAAAATGTAAATAGCTTGATAGAAGATAAAAAGATTTCAAATATCTCTATAGTTTTTAATGGCGTCGATTTTAGAAAGAATCGTATAACAGCTCACGGTTACGGCTACGGTTACGGTTATGGGTACGGATATAATTATTATACCGATGAGGAAGATTACGTCTCGTCAAAATGGTTGAAACGATTTAAGTCGGCAAAGTTCTTGTAGTTTTATTTTCTTGATATGGAACACATTATACTGATAATATTATATGCAGGATACTCTTTTTTATTGGGTTTTTTGTTGCATAAATACCTTATTAACTCAACTGAAAGATATAATCTTAAAAAAGCAAATGTTACAGGTATAAGGTGGGAAACGCAAACAAAACCTATTTTTGGAGGTATTACTTTTTTTAGCCTTTTTATATTTGGTATAATAAATTATTTTGTACTGTTCAAAGGAGATTTTCTTACAAATAACATCGGTGTTGGAATAATACTCGTTGTTACTATTTCATTTTTAATAGGTTTAGCAGATGATTTGTTAAACTCAAGCCCGTTATTTAAATTTTTTGCGCAACTGGCTTGCGCTCTACTTCTAATAAACTTTGATATCTATATAAAAATATTCGAGTCCCAGACATTAAACTACTTGTTAACGGTGTTTTGGGTAGTTGGTATAATGAACAGTATCAACATGTTAGACAACATGGATGCAATTACGTCAAGTATATCTACGTTGATTTTTGCATTCTTCTTGCTCGTTGTTATCGAGCAAAACTATGTGGAAAAATGGTTTTATTTAATTGTCTTAGTTTCAGCAATTAGCAGTACAGGAAGTTTTCTTATATTTAATTGGCACCCTTCAAAAATGTATATGGGTGACAATGGATCAATGTTTTTAGGCGCACTGCTGTCAATAGTAGGAATATTATTCATTTGGAATATGCCAACACAAAGCCTTGAACATCCGGGCTTTACTCCATTACTAGTAATTTGGCTACTTTTTATCATTCCCATCACCGATACAACTACTGTTAGCATTAATAGACTTTTGAAAGGTAATTCACCATTCGTTGGAGGTAAAGATCACACAACACATTACCTCTCTTATTTAGGATTAAGTGATAGAGGAGTAGCGCTGATTATGATAGCTATTACAATAATTTCACATTTATTGGCAGGGTTGTTGATGTTTCACATTAAATATCCAACAAAACAAGAGTTGATACTATTTGCTATTTGGCCCACGTTTGTTTTTATTACTCTTTTTTTAATAACTAAAATAGTAAAACCGAAAGAAAAAAAAGAAAATGCGTAACACCTTAATAATCACAGCTTCAATAATACTATTTGTTTGTACAATCTCTATCGTTAAATACCTATCAAATATTGCAACCAACCAAAAAGAAGATATAATATATCAGGAGGATTTTGGCGCGTCATCTGTTATTAAGATAGAATCTCTGCCAATTCCTTTGAGCCTGACATTTGCAGGAGATGTGGTCCCCATTGAGTATATAGATGTCAAAGAAAAATTAGATAGAGAATTAGCTATAAACTGTTTTGGGCATTCAAATACATATTTATTAATTAAAAGGGCAAATAGATATTTACCATACATAAGTAAAATACTGTCTGAAAATGACTTACCAGATGATTTAAAATTTATCCCAGTAATTGAAAGCGGGCTTACAAATGCTGTCTCTCCTTCAAAAGCAGTTGGATTTTGGCAATTTCTTGAAGGTACAGCAAAAGAGTTTGGATTAGAAGTAAACAAAGAGATAGATGAACGCTACAACTGGAAAAAGTCCACTCAAGCAGCTTGCGATTACTTTAAGTGGTTAAATAAAAAGTATAATTCATGGCCATTAAGCGCAGCCGCGTATAATTGTGGCAGAACAGCGCTAAACCGATTTATCGATATACAAAAGGTTGACAACTACTACTCCCTTTTGCTTTCGGAAGAGACCGAACGTTACCTGTTTAGAGTATTAGCTTTAAAGCTAATACTCTCTGAACCTGAACGATATGGCTATTTTATTGAATACAATGAAATGTACCAATATATTGACACATACGAAGTTAAGATAGACAAAACTATTCCCGATTTAGCTTTGTGGGCAAAGAAAAAGGGATTAACATATCGAGAGTTGAAATACTTCAACCCTTGGTTACGTGCCAACACGCTTACTGTAACAAAAAACAAAAAGTACACTATTGAGCTACCACATGATAATTATCGAAAGACTCATTAATTTCTTCATAATTAAAGGCTTGTAGTAAATTGTAACTGTTTTTAATAAATGGATTTCGAAAATTTTGAAGATAATATTAATTCTAAGAGCATTAATGTTTATGGTGCACGTGAAAACAATCTTAAAAACATTGATGTGTCGATACCCAGAAATAAACTAACCGTAATAACAGGGTTAAGCGGAAGCGGAAAATCTTCGCTCGCTTTCGACACGATATGTGCAGAAGGGCAAAGACGTTACATTGAGACATTTCCAAGCTATGCAAGACAATTTCTGGGCGTTTTAGAACGACCCGATGTTGATAGAATCACCGGCTTAAGCCCAGTAATCAGCATTGAACAGAAAACAACTAATAAAAATCCACGTTCAACCGTAGGCACCGTTACCGAAATATATGATTTTATCAGACTTTTATTTGCAAAAATTAGCGATGCATATTCGCCCGCTACAGGAAAGAAGATGGTAAAATATACCGAGGAACAAATACACGACCTGATTACTCAACGTTTTGTCAATCAACCAGTTTATGTTTTAGCACCAGTAGTTAGAGGTCGAAAAGGACATTATAGAGAATTATTCGAGCAAACCAGACTTAAAGGATATATATATGCCAGAATAGATGGAAAAATAGTTGAACTAAAACCCGGCTTGAAGTTAGACAGATACAGCATACACAACATCGAATTAGTAATTGACAAAATAGTAGTAAAAGAAGACGATCAAAGGCTAAAACGTTCGATAAAAACAGCCTTAGAACAAGGCAAAGGCACAATGATGATTTTCTTCCCAGATACAGAAAATATCGAACATTTTTCAAAAAATTTAATGTGTCCCGATACCGGAATTTCTTATGATATGCCGCAGCCACACACTTTTTCGTTTAATAGTCCGGCGGGTTGGTGCCAACAGTGTAAGGGGTTAGGAGAAATAAGCGAGATAGATATCTCGAAAATTATCTCTGACACAAACCTCTCTATTCGTGACGGGGGCATTATACCAATTGGGAAACAGAAGCCATCTGTTATTTTTTGGCAATTAGAGGCTATTGCTATCAAACATAAAACAAGTCTCGATATCCCAATTAAAGATTTGCCCGATGACTTTATGGAAGCCGTACTATACGGTGTTGATTATCCTATAAGTTTAGACAAAACTCCTTTAGGCACATATTCAGGATATAAGGTTAATTATGAAGGAATTATAGAGATTTTAAAACAATACGCTGAGGAGAATAGTGAAGGAAAGGCTGTCAAAAAATATTTTAAAGAGCAAGTTTGCACCGAATGTAATGGCGCAAGGCTGAAAAAGGAGTCTTTGAATTTTAAAATTAACGATAAAAACATAGCAGAAATAAGCCAAATGGATATCGAAGAGCTATCGGTTTGGTTTTCAGATTTATATGAACAATTAGGAACAAAACAACAAAAATTAGCTACCGATATTTTAAAAGAGATAAATAACCGAATAACTTTTTTATTAAATGTAGGATTGGGTTATCTCTCTTTAAACAGAGGATCAAAAACTCTTTCAGGAGGAGAGAGTCAGCGGATTCGATTGGCAACACAAATAGGGGCACAGTTGGTTAATGTCTTATACGTTTTAGATGAACCAAGCATTGGGCTTCATCAACGTGACAATATACGTCTTATTAATTCACTTAAGTCACTTCGCGACTTAGGAAACAGCATAATTGTTGTCGAGCATGACAAAGAGATGATTGAAGCTGCCGATTTTGTTGTTGATATTGGTCCCGGTGCAGGTCGAAAAGGTGGGCAGATATGTGCAGTCGGAAAAATTGAGGAGATCAATAAAAACGACTCAATCACATCGCAATATTTGAACGGAACAAAGCAAATTCTAATTCCAACGAGTAGAAGGGAAGGAAACGGTAAGACAATTATTTTAACAGGAGCAACTGGAAACAATCTTAAAAATGTGAATGTTGAAATTCCCTTAGGAAAACTTATATGCGTCACAGGTGTCAGCGGTAGCGGAAAATCGAGTTTAATTAACGAAACACTGCACCCGATACTTAATAAACACTTTTTCAACGCATTGAAAGACCCTTTGCCTTACAAGACAATTAAAGGAATAGAGAATATTGATAAAGTAATAGAGATAGATCAAAGTCCGTTAGGTCGGACACCACGGAGTAATCCGGCGACATACACCAATGTTTTCAACGAAATAAGAAATATTTTTGCTCAACTTCCTGAATCAAATATAAGAGCTTATAAACCAGGACGTTTCTCTTTTAACGTTAAAGGTGGAAGATGTGAAACTTGTAAAGGCGCTGGACTTCAAACCATTGAAATGAACTTTCTGCCGAGTGTATATGTCGAGTGTAAAGATTGTAGAGGCAAACGTTACAATCGTGAGACATTGGAAGTAAGGTACAAGGGCAAAAGTATTAACGACGTACTTGAAATGACAGTAAATCAAGCAGTTGAGTTCTTTGAAAATATCCCAAAAATTAGAAGGATTCTCAAAGTAATACAGAAAGTTGGATTAGGATATATCAAACTCGGGCAACCTTCAACTACTTTGAGTGGTGGCGAATCGCAGAGAGTTAAACTGTCGGCAGAGTTAGCACGTCCTGGAACAGGCAATACGCTATATATTTTAGATGAACCTACAACAGGCTTACATTTCGAAGATGTTCGCGTTCTGCTTGATGTGTTAAACGAATTGGTAAATAAAGGTAATACCGTAATAATTATAGAACACAATTTAGACGTTATAAAATCAGCAGATCATATAATTGATATTGGTCCAGAAGGCGGAAGAGAAGGCGGACGAATAGTTGCCGTAGGCACACCCGAAGAGATGGCTTTAAACAAGAATAGTATTATCGGTAAGTATTTGAAACGCGAGTTGAACTGAAATAATCCCCAATATTATATTGATTTTCATTTAGTTACTTTTGTATCCGTACTTAACGACTTTTGCATTTACTAATGGGTCTGTCGTAGTAGCTATAGTTGGGTAGTTATCAGTGTCATACTGATAGTTAGTTGTTACCTCACGTATAGTTGTCATTTGTGCCGAACCTAAGAATTCGTGCTTCTCGAAAAAGGTAATATTGTTTGTAGAGCTGATTTCTGCTCCAAACACTGGGATTATGTTTTTAATAGAACTATACGCATTCAACTTATCGTCATAAGTATAAATCGTGCTGTCTCCGGTCTTTAAGTCGGATAAATTTCTGTCCAAAGGAATATCAGGAACTATTATATATTTATTGTATTCTGTGATAATATTGCCATTTTGCCATATAAAATATTTTTGAAAAAACTCGATTTCCTCTACTCCTTCTGGAATTTCATAATCAGGCGGAAAGATAGATGTTTTGATACGCATTGACAATTTGTTAGGATAATCTCCATCATATTCAATTATTATATAACCAATAAGTGAAAGCTCTCTATATAGGAATTCGAAATCACTATAAATATCGAGTCGAGCAACTTTATCGTTAACATAAACAGGTACCATTTTCGCACTTAAAACAAAATCGTCTTCTTTCTCTTTTCTAAAAGTTGCGATAGTTTTTAATCCATCTATCAAAAAGTTTGAACTATGTAGTTTACTATTATATGGAAACAGTAATCTTAATTCGGCAATTTTAGTGTTAGAGCCTGATAAATAGTCAAATTCAATCCAACAGGCTAAATTCCCATTTTCATAAGCTTCAATTTTGTTTAAACGTTCTCCGTTCCAGCAATATTTATCCCTTAATTCAGCATCTTGGATATTACTACCTACAAAAACTTGCTCGAGTTTCTTAATAGCCGACGTCTCCTTTTTATTATTACATCCGGTTATGACAAATGCCCACAACAATACTATCGGTATAAGTTTAATTATTGTTTTCATAATTTAGTGAAATTAAATTTATAGCAACGAAACTATCTGATATATTTGAATTTAAAAAGAAAAGAGCGCTATATTCAAGAAACACAAACTAAACGAAAATAATTCACTAATATTATATGCAAAAAAGGCTGCTTGAAATAACAGCCTTTTTTATATTGATTTTCAATTAGTTGCTATTTGTATTTGTATTTAACGTAACCAGTTTCTTTAGATTCAAGATTGATAGTAGCTACTGTTGGATAATTATCTGTGTCATATTGATAGCTAACAGTTGCTTTGATTTCCATTGTTAGTGGTCCTTCTTCTGTAACTACAAATATATATCTATTAAAACTGGTAATATTGTTTTTAGAACTTGTTTCTGCTTCAAACATTGGATTAATGTCCTTAATTGAACTATAGGCATTTAACTTATCATCGTAAGTATAAACTGCACTATCTCTAGTCATAAAATTCATAGAATTTTCGCCTTCGAAATATAAAGATTCAGTATATTGTGTGACTATATTGCCATTTTGCCATATAATATGGTTTCGTAAAACTTCAATCTTTTCGACACCTGGTATTGAAGGAAAATTTGGTATAGCAGATGTCATGATATACATTGACATTTTGTTGGGATAATTTCCTTCATATTCAATTTCTATATAACCAACATTAATAAACTCTTTAGCAAAGTCAATACCGTCAGCAAAAATATTGAGACGTGTAACCTTATCTTTAACATAAACTGGAACTATTCTCATACTCAAGACAAAATCATCTCCTTTCTCTTTACCGAAAGTTAAAATTTTTCTTAACTCCCTAATAAGATGGTTCGAGTTGTTTTTATTATACTTCTTTAAAGAATATAGTCTCATTTCTGCAATTTTACTGTTTGAACCTGATACGTAATCAATTTCAACCTTTTCATAAACAGTTTCTTCATAATAACTTTCAATTTTATTTAAACACTCTCCGTTCCAATAATATTGTTTGTCTAACTCAACATCTTGTAGGTTTTTACCTACAAAAACTTGATCGATTTTCTTATAAGTTGGAGTTTCTGTGTCTTTACACCCAATTGCGATAAATGCCAAAAAAATTACGATAGGCATAAGTTTGATTAGTTTTTTCATAATTTGTATAGATTTAAGTTTATTGCAACAAATTTATTTAATAAAATCGAATTTAAAAAGAAAAATCTGGTTATTAACAATTCATTACACAATAACTTTTAGTTTCTTGTCACCGAATAGTATGTGTTATACCAATTGTAATTTTAAAACAGTCCGATATTTTTAAAATTTTACAATGGTAAATACCGATGTAACAGATACATAGTTCAAATGAACGATAGTGAAGTTTGGACTATAGTAGCTGTCCAAACAGTATTAAAACTTTAAAAAGTGATTAATTATGCCCAAATTTTTAAAAAAGTGACATTAGATTTATCTTCTTTTTGCATAATATAGCTAATTTTGCGTGATCTTGCAATTTTTCGGCACATTAATACCTAAAAACCATGCGAATATATTACATTATTCTATGTTCGATAATAACTATGCATGTATCATGTATGCGTAAACAGAAAATTGACACAATAGTATCAGCTGAAAAAATATATTTGGTTGATACGGAATTCACAATCCAACAGGCAATTGCTATCGATAAAGGCAAAATAGTTGCAGTTGGAACTCTTGATGAAATCAACTCTAAATATGAATCAAAAGAGTTTTTATCCTTCAAAGACAAGTATATTTTTCCCGGATTTATTGATCCTCATTGCCATGTTCTTAGTTACGGACAGACACTGCAAAATCCGTGGTTAGGTGACGCGGAGAGTTGGGAAGAGGTTGTTGATAGAGTAGTGAATCACCAAAATGAAAACCCTTCGCACTGGGTTTTAGGACGCGGTTGGAATCATACCGAATGGAAAGATAAGAAATTTCCTACCAAAGAGCTTTTAGACAAACACTTTCCCGACAAACCAGTGTTTTTAACACGAATTGATGGTCATTGTGCTATTGCCAACAGCGTTGCCCTAAAGATGGCTAAAATTGATTCTAAAACCAAAATAAATGGTGGAGTAATTGAGATCGTTAATTTTCAACCCACTGGATTACTGATTGACAATGCAAAGGAGCTTGTAAGAGCCATAATACCAGAATTTTCAACACAAGAAAAAGCACAACAAATATTAACAGCACAAAAAAACTGTTTTGCAGTAGGCTTAACGTCAATTACTGACGCTGGCTTATCTTATGAAGACATCATGCTGTACGATTCATTATTAAGTAGCGGCGAGCTCAAAATGTTTATCAGCGCCATGATTGAGGCATCAGAAGAAAACATCAATAAAACATTGGCTAAACGGAACAGCTTTAACGAAAAACTATCAGTTCACAGTATAAAAATGTATGCAGACGGCGCTCTTGGTTCGCGTGGCGCACTGCTGTTTGAACCATATTCTGATGATCCAAACACATCGGGATTGCAAGTAAACACAAAAGAGTATTACACTCAAATGTGTAGCATCGCAATCAATAATAACCTTCAAGTTTGCACTCACTGTATTGGCGATAAGGCAGTTAGTATAATTTTAGATATCTATTCAAAATTTTTAACTCCCGGAAACGATTTACGTTGGCGAATTGAACACTCGCAAGTAGTTCAAGAGTCAGATTTTAACCGTTATGGGAAATTTAATATAATACCATCAGTACAAACAACTCACGCAACGTCTGATATGAGTTGGGCAGAGCAAAGACTCGGCAATAGAGTTAAAAATGCATATGCTTATAAACGATTGCTCGAACAAAACCAATGGATTCCTAATGGCAGCGATTTTCCAATCGAAGATATAAATCCTATCTATGGTTTTTATGCGGGAGTGTTTAGAAAAAAAATGAAAGCTCAACAAAACGAAAGATTCCAAATCGAAGATGCTTTATCACGAGAACAAGCTATACGTGCAATGACAATTTGGGCGGCTAAAGCCGATTTTAAAGAAGCCGTTCGAGGCAGTTTAGAGATAGGAAAAGTTGCCGATTTTGTTGTATTAGACACCGATTTAATGGAAGCAAATGAGAGTCAGATTGTTAATACTAAAGTCTTAAAAACCTATGTTGATGGTATTCAGGTGTTTGGGTTATGATGATTCCAAAAAATAAAACAACAAATATTTTGCGCTCCAAAACAGTAATGTATGAGTTTAGATATTTATAAAAAGAGATATATTGTAAAGTACGAAGATATTAGCGCAAATGCTCGCTTTAAGGAGACAACTATTGGATTAATTGCTCAGCAAGTTTCAGCAGAACATGCGCAGTTGTTGAATCAAGGATATAATGAGTTGCAATTGATAAACAAAGCATGGATGATGTCGCGCGTTGTTTTTGAAATTTATCACTCTCCAAAACCAAATGATGAAATTTTAATCGAGACATGGATAGAGAAAACAGACCGCATTCACTCATATCGCAATTGTCATTTTTATGATAAAGAGAACAAAATTTTTGCAGCAGCTCAGACTGCATGGATGGTAGTTGATACTGTTAAGAAAGATATTGATGATGTTAGAAACTATGTGACCAATTTTGCACATATTCCCAATATAAGTGTGATAAAACATTCACCGAATAGAATAAAGCCTTTTGTGGCAAAACCACAACATGAATACATAAAACAGGTTGATTTTTCATCGCTCGACTTGTTGGGGCACGTAAATAATATGAAATATGTGGAGTGGTTTATAGACGGACTGCCTAATAATCTTCAATTTGAAAAACAAATTGAGCTACTCTCTATAAACTATATTTATGAAGTTTTTAACAATGATATATTGAAATATGAATATATTTGTAATCAAGAACAAAATTCAACCATTGTTAGTTGCAATGTAATGTCTGAAAAATCAGACAGATGCGTAGTTACTATTAATTCACAATTAAAAGCTATATAAACAAATGTTAGTCAGAGTATTATTATTTGTATCAATTGGCTTACAGTTTCTTGCTGCACTGCTTGCGATAAGCATGTTCCGTCGCACAAAATATAATATTTCGTGGATACTTTTTACCATTGCATTTATTATCATGGCTCTTATGCTACTGTTCGATGCCGTTGCTCACGAAAAATTATGGTCGCCCATTGAAATCAATCTGCTAAACAAGTGGTTAGGTATTATAACTGCAATTCTATTGCTTGCTGGAGTTATATTTATTCGTAAAATTTTTGACTTCTTAGATAGAATAGAGCGTTTAAGAAAAGAGAACGAATCGAGAGTTCTGAACGCAATTATCAGGACAGAGGAGAAAGAGCGCAAACAGTTTGCAAAAGATATGCACGATGGATTAGGTCCGCTATTGTCGTCAATAAAAATGTCACTATCCAGTATCAACGATGAGAATTTTTCGTCACAAGACAAGCGTATATTCGAAAATTCAAAACTGATGATAGACGAATCAATCCGCTCATTAAAAGAGATTAGCAACCACCTTAGCCCCCATATTTTAACCAATTTCGGATTAGTTAGAGCATTACAAAACTACGCAGGGAAATTAAACTCTTTGCATTCGATTAAAATAGATATCAATAGTACAATAGGGGGATATCGATACAATTACAATATCGAGGTTGTTATTTACAGAGTGATTACTGAGCTTATTACTAACACATTGAAACATGCAGGGGCGTCGCAAATTATAATCTCTATTTATAATGAGGAACAGGCTTTAATAGTTGAATATCAGGATAATGGCAAAGGGTTCGACCCGGACAAAACATTAAACCAACTACAAGGCGGAATGGGATACGACAACATAAATACCCGATTAAAATCGATAATGGCTCAAATGGAGCTAAAAAGCGACTACGGAGAAGGGGTTTATGTGAAAATAGTTGTACCTATGTATTAGTTAAAAGTTAAAAGCGATGCACTGAGCAAAGCCGAAGTGTTAAAAGTTATAAAGTAGGCGGTGTCTCATAAGCGCCCAATTGCTGTACTTCGACAAGTTCAGCACAACACTCCGCTCAGTTAGCGAGTTAAGCTACTTGTTACATGTTTTCTAAACGCATTATTTTCAAAGACATACAAATAATTTTAAATTTTTGTCATGTACTTAGTCTTTTCACATAAAATATTTTGTCATCATACGGACCGTAGAACTCTTTGATAACAGCTTCTAACGTATATCCGCAAGCAATATAAAATGCTCGAGTATCGGCATATAACTCCCTTCCGCTGGTTTCGGCAATTAGAATTTTTCCACCGTTTTTTACCACTTCTGCCTCAACAAAATTTAAAATTTTCTTACCAATTCCACACCCTTTAAGCGATTTGCCAGTTACTATCCAATATAAATCCCAAGAGTGTAGTGAACCAGGAACTTTACCGTATGTTGCAAACCCAACAGGTTTATTATCAATCTCGGCAATTACCCACATATATCCACAATCTGGGTTTTTATATGTCTCATTTACAATTTCTACGACAATTTCAACCTCTTCATCATAGAAGTACCCACTTAGTTTAGTTATCTCTGGTAATGTGATAAAATCTTCATTATTGATATTTGTGCGTAGTTTTATATCGTCTATAACCATGTCGGTATAATGATTCAAGTTAATATCACTTATTCAAATCTTTTATTATTCGCTCAATAGCTTCTGTTTCTGTAATACCACTCTCCTTTAAAGCAGCCACAAAACCACTATCTGGACTTATACAGGGATTTGCATTAATCTCAATGACATAAGGGTTTTCGTTTTTGTCCAAGCGAATATCAACACGCGCATAACCCTTTAGTTTAAACAGTTTCCAGCAATCGACACAAATTTTATTTAGCTTGTTGTGAAGTGTTTTGCTAAGTGTTGGAAACTCTCTAATTGTATTTTTGTACTCAAAACTTTCGACTTCCCATTTTGCCGAGTATCCTACAATTTTTGGCTTGTTACCAGAATAATTTTTAAAAACAATTTCAGCAGGCTTTAGCGCTTGTGGCTCCTCAGACAACCGTGTTAATATGCTGATATTGAACTCTCGTCCGTCAATATATTGTTCTACAAAAAAGTATCTGAAATCAATCTCTTTCATCCTTTCAATCAGCTCTTTACCATACACAACGCAATCCTCGTCAAGAAAGAGCGAGCCATCTTCCCAGATAGGCTTTATTATATATCTTTTGTTTACATCTATTGTGTTGATATTCTGAGGTGTAATTATTTGAGGTGTAAGAATACCGTAGCGCTCTAGCAAAATTTTCGTTACAGGCTTATTGGTAGTTAAAAATATAGCTTCGTATGATGAGCCCGAATATGGGATTTTTAAAACATCAACCAATGCAGGTCCAAAAGTGATTAGTTCACCGTGATTATCAATACTTTCAGTGAGATTAAAAACGGCATCATAATTTCCGTCAACAAGCTCGTTTTTAACGCTTTGCATATCCAAAGTTATTTGTATATGCTCAACAACGTGTCCAAGTTTTATAAGATTGTTTTCGACCAACTCAACCTGATCTAAAACATCACTCTCATCGTCAGCAGCATTTTCGCTGACTTTGTTATATAAAATTGCTATTTTCATTTTTGTGTGTTGCG
>DAOOBP010000041.1:7744-18316 GCA_035407925.1 Salinivirgaceae bacterium | reverse complement strand
TCGTAATTGCTAATTGACATTTGATGTTTATATTTGTAGCTGATTACCTTTAGAACGGATTTATGGCACAGTTAGACAAACAAACTATCGACAATATAATTATGGTGGGCGACAGAGTGCTGATTAAACCAAAAAGCCCTCAACAACAGACACGTTCGGGATTGTATTTGCCTGCAACGGTATCTGAAAATGCTCCCATATTTTTAGGCTATGTTATTAAAGTTGGACCGGGCTACCCTATCCCTGCACTCTCTGAACATGACGAGTCGTGGAAGCCTTCGACCAACGAACCGAAATATATCCCTCTGCAACCACGTGAGGGCGATTTGGCAGTATATGTTGCCAAAAGTGGTTATGAGATTGAAATTAATCAGGAGAAATATATTATTGTGTCGCAATCGTCTATTTTACTGTTGTGTAGGGACGAGGGACTGTTTAAATAAATTAACTAGCAGAACGTAAGCGCTTCTGAAAATAAAAGCTATCCGCATGAGAAAAATAGATTTACAACATCCTGCATTTTATACGCTCACTTTGAGCGATAAAGAGCAACTACTTAAAAATAGTGCGGTGCTGCATTTCTCGAAAAATGAGACAATAATTAAACAAGACTCATTTATTACTCACGTATATTATCTGCTGTCTGGAATGGTAAAGGTCGATTATTCCATACGGCAGAAAAACAACACTATAAGAATAATCCCCGAGCAAGAATTTATTGGGTTATTATACAGTTTCCCCGGACGGCATTATGAAATCAAAGCGACTGCAATTGCAGAATCTGAGGTTTTACTTATTGATATTGAGACTCTTAAAATGGTAATGCGAGCCAACGGCAATTTTGCAATTAGTATTCTCGACACAGTTGCTTTAACAGGTTCACGCGCAGTAAACCGTCTGTTGATATACCAAAACAAAAACATTGACGGCTGCTTGGCAGCATTCTTATTGCAAATGCACGAACTCTATAATAAAGAGACTTTTGAACTTCCACTACTAAGAAGAGAGATTGCCGAAACCATTGGCTATACACGCGAGAGCGTTATTCACACATTCTCGAAATTTATTAAACATGGTTTGATTTCGCAGGAGGGAAAAACTATTACGTTGAAAAATATTCCGATGTTGCGGGAGATTGTGGAGAAGAGTTGAGAAATTTTTCCTGTCTTCCCACCAATCAACCATAACACACAGATTATCAACAATATCTCAATCTTAATAAATTAATTGCAATATATTTGAGCATTTAATACAAATTGTACAAATACTTTAGTCCAAACTTCACCTTTCTTTTAGACCATGCATATATGTACAGTCGACACTGCCTACTGTTTTTATTCAATTTCCCCTACTTTATTAATTTTTAATCCAACCTCAATTTTTGGAAAGTTATAATATGGTCCTCTACTTACTTTATTATCTTCATCAATGACATCTGATATTTTCTTTTTATATTTATCAGTATCATTTACATCAAACAAATGCTTAAATTTTTCAAAATGCCTTTTAGAAATAATTTTGGGAAATAATTCAAAACGGATAGAATCATAGCAACTTGTTTCAGGATACCAGCTATTATAGGTTGATTCATTGGGATAAATTAACGACATGTAATAAATCAAAATGTCAGAAACTATATTCTCCTCAAACTTAACTTTAGTTGAATACTTTTTTATATAATCAGCAACTACGCTTATCCTTTGGGGAGAAAATTGTCGATTTTTATGTTCGTTTAACGTGTAATTGTATTTTCTAAATACCACAAAATTAGTGATAAATGTTTGATTATATCTTTTACTTGTGATAATGAAACTGTTCTTAAAAATATAGCCAAGGGTTTTGAATCTCTCTAATTTTAACAATACTGAAGTAAAATTTAGGAATAAGTCGTAATTGAAAAATCTAAAATTATCATTAATTAAAGAATCTAAACTATCACCAGCCTCTAAATGAATTCCATTATCTTCGTAAAGCTGAATTAATCTTTCAAAAAATTCTAGAAATAGCTCACCCTGATCATCACATGAGTACTCAAAAAGTACAGTAAGAAACTCAATGAAATCTATTTTTAAGGGTTGCAATTGATTTATCGAAAGTTCGACCTTTTCAATAAAGTTGTTTTTATCAATCTCACCGTCTTCCATGGTCAACTTAAAAAGTAGTAAGCTGTCTATAAAAGTTTGCAAGTAATCTTTTATTAAAAACTCACTATTCTTATTCCCATTAATGAGAGAGTTTTTTATTTGATTTACTTTATGTGCCGTAGGTAAGAATATTGGGTTTTCATCTTCTAAGTAAACAGGCATTTTACCTAAGGGAGGTCTTTTATAAATGGGTTTTTCGTAGATGTTCCTAATTAATTGAACATAGTTTTCTTCATAAACATTATCATTGCTTAGATCGATGTTTACTCTTGTTTTTATGAAAGTCGGTACACAAGCCATATCATTTTCAAATTCCATAACAATGGGAATAAACTTAGTTTGCTCTACTTTCTGATAAATTTCATCAGATATAATTAAGCTTTCAATCCCAACACCACCTTTTTTGTTATTTGCTTTTTCTGCATACTCTTTATTACAAATCAGCAAAACCTTATTTACATTCTCATCATTTACCATCTGCTCCATAAAATGGTATTTATCTTGACCCTCTTTTAAATCCCAAACGTCCAAGATTACATGAATACCATCACTTGTCAGTCTTTCGGCGAGTTCAATTACTTTTTGCTTATTTATAGGTGGCTCCCAACTATATGAAATAAAAACTTTCTTTTCTGGGTTTGACATTTTTTCATTCATTTTCATTGTTATTATCTTTTCTCAAATTGTTACAATCTAAAATTCACTGTTTTCAACCATCATTTTTTATTTTTTCTCACCTTTTTCGGTTTTACTTTTGTAAATAAATTCGCCGTATATTTCTCGTAAAGCTCAAACAGATAAACCATTCTGTTAGCTTCGCTTGTAAACGGTTGCGGACGATATGCCAAATCAACTGCTTTGTCTAATTCGTTGTGTGCTTTTACCAATGCAGGTGGCATTGTTAAAGGGTCGTAAAGGTCGGCAAGGCTGCTATTTGGAAACTGCAAACGAGTATCTAAAACCTTTTGGGCTGCTGTTTCTATTGCGGTTATTTGCTTATCGGTTGGGCTTTCTGGCCAGGGATAATTATTATAAACAATGCTTGCTGAATATCTGTAATCACTTTTTAATCTACCACAAATGTATTTTGCCCAAGCCATATGCATTGCAGAAGTTAAAATACCGAAATGAAAAAGAGTTGTATTTGGTAAAACATATAACTGATTTGAAGCAATAATATCTGGAGAAAGAAAAGCAATAGGGATATATTTTCTGTTTTCAGAAGACATAGTTGGAAACGCTAAATAATTTGTTTTTGGTTGGCGAACTTCAGCAAAAAGAGTTGGTGTGTCAGCAAGTTTTTTTGTTGTTGCCCTATTGCTGTTTGAACGCCATTTTTTTACCGCTTCAACTCGCTCTTTTATTTTCAAATTGCTATTAATGTCTTTAGGTTCTACGTCTGCAAGCCACAAACAGTATCGCTTTTCAGAATGTAACAACTCTCGTCCACCAATAAACGGTTTTATAAGTTTTTCAGAACTTTTATTTTCAGAAATAATTTCATTTCGCTCATCTTCTGACAAAGTATAATTACCGTCATCTAAAATAAAACTACCATAAACAATTTCGGGGACATTGCAGATTGGCGATTTTCTGTTTTCTACAGTAATATCTTTTCCTCCGACTAAATAAGGATTTATGTTCTTTACTTTTACTTCATGAGGTTCACTTTTGATATCTTCGTACTCAAAAATCCGTTTATTACCTATATCATAATTAGCGAATCCAATTATTACGACATGAACGGCAGCATTTCCACGAGCTTCGTTACTCCACTTAAAAGTACGGTGGGCGAAATGAATTTTGATGTTATAATGATTAAACAACAAGTTCCATAAAACACCCACTTGTTCTCCTTGTGTTATAGAATTGGTAGAAACAAAAGCAACTTTGGTTGGTGTATTTGCTATTAGTTGAGCAGCTTTAACATACCACGCTGTAACATAATCTAATACGCCGAAACCTTTTACACCCGAAAAAACTCGTTGCATATCGAGTTTTTGGTCATTATTTTGCTCATTCTTGCCTACAAAAGGCGGATTGCCAAGAATAAAATCGAAATGAGTTTTGCCTGAAAAAGATTTTGGATAGGTACCCTCAATAACCTGCACTTTTTTACTGTACACATTTACAGTATCGTAATAGGCTTCAGGCTCACTTACCATAAATATGTTGGTAGTATCGGCTTTTATATCAATCACATTGTTTTGGGTAAGTGCCGACCAATCCATTTTAAGTGCGTTTCCAACCCTTATATGTGCTGATTTCTCTAACGGCAAACGAACAAAATATTGTCCGAATTCCTGACTAACCAACATGTTCATCTGGTGGTCAATCAGCCACATTGCCACTTCGGCAATTCGTGCAGGAAACTCCTCATATTCAATACCGTAAAACTGGTCAACATCAATAAGAATAATGCTATTTACATCGAGTACTCGTTGTCCGGATTTGTACAATTCCCGTAAAATCTCCAGTTCAAGCAATCGCAATTCTCTATATGTAATAACTAAGAAGTTACCACAACCGCAAGCGGGGTCGAGAAATTTATAGGTGCTTATTTTTCTGTGAAATTCAATGAGTTTGTTTTTGTTATGTTTGATGCTTTCGAACTCTTTCCAAAGGTCATCAAGGAAAAGCGGTTTAATAAGTTTCAAGATATTGGTTTCGCTTGTGTAGTGTGCTCCAAGATTTCTACGTTCCTGGGGATTCATTACACTCTGGAACATTGAACCGAAAATTGCAGGAGAAATTTTACTCCAATCAATGTAAGTGCAATCTAAAAGTGCTTGACGCATTTTGCTGTCGAAGCTTGCCGTTGGCAAGTTTTCTTCAAATAGCTTTCCGTTAATATACGGAAAATCAGCAAGTTGCTCGTCAAGGTTTTTAAATCTTTCGTCTTTCGGTGTGTTTAGTACCTGAAAAAGTTCTTGTAGCTTGGCTGCGAGGTCACTTCCGTCAATGTTTGTGCGCTGTTCGATGAATTCCTGAAATTGTTGTTTTTCGAAAATGGTGGTATCTTCGGCAAACAGACAGAATAGCAGACGAACCAAGTAAATTTCCAAAGGGTGCCCGGTGTAGCCAATCTCTTTAAGTCGGTCGTGAAGTTTACCCATCAGCTCGGCTGCTTTGATATTTGCGGGGTCCTCCTCTTTGTAAACTTTCTTTTGATAGCCAAGCAGGTAGCCAAAATGCTGAACGTTGTTTACAAGGTCGTTGAGTTTGAATTCTATAATTGTGTCATCTTCAAGGTCGTAAAGCCGAAAGTTTTCAAAATCGGAAACAAGAATAGACTTGGGTAATTCGTGTTGTTTGAGTCCGTGAGTGTAATCGACAGCTTGTTGATACGCTTTATCAAGGTTTTTGCCTCGACTTTTCATTTCAATTAAAATTGTTCCTTTCCAAAGCATGTCGATATAACCGTCCGTGTCGTCAAGTTTTTTAACTCTATGCTCGAAAGTACCCACTCTTTTTCTGCTGATACCGAAGACATTAAAGAACTCGACCAAAAATGGTTTTGCGTCTGCCTCCTCGTTTGAAGTATCAGCCCACTCTTTTGAGAACTTTAAGGCTCTCTCTTTTATTTCATTCCAGCTTAGTGGCATATTTTAATTTTTTGGTTATATTTGCTAAGTTGCTTATTGTGAAGGCGGTAACGATTGCTTATACAAAGTGTTAACGCCTGGCATTGTTTTTTCTTTTTAATAATTCAATCCAAAAGCCCAAAGAGGAATTACATTGAGATAACCATATTCGATGTCATCTTTTACAATAAATGATTTGCCGTCTTTGTCGATCTGATTCTGTTGTTTATTCTTTCCTCCAACTTCAAATGTATAATCATTGATTACAAAATCTGATTTCTTTGAAGAAATTACTTCATTTTTCACTCTCATTTGATTAAAAAAGAATGTTTCTCGCAAATTTCCAATATTTGATTTTTCTCCAACCAAATTGAAAATAATATTTGTATTGTCTAAATATACTTTATCGACTTTTCCTAATCCTCGAATTCCACCCGTTTCGTTGCGTAACTGCCCAATTAATCCGGCTTTTTCCATATATAAAAAATAATCATCTAAGGAGTTCCTGCTTACATTAATCATCTTTGATATTTTTGAAAAATTAGGTTTGAAAGGTACGCTTTCTGCAATTATTGAAAGCAGTCGTTTTAATTTCCTACTTGTTCCTACATTTAGGTTTGCATATTGAGGAATATCCGATTCTAGTGTTTGAACAATTATTTGTCCTAAACGTAGATTTATTTCATCTTCCAATCCAAATGGATAATATCCACGTTGCAGATATTCATTAAACAGCGGTAATGGGTGTTGAATATTCTCAAGTTTTACTTCATTATTAATGATTTGTTCCAATGAGAAAGCCTCTACGTCGTAATTATGAAATAGTTTCAAAAATTCACGAAACGACATTCCTTGTAATTTATAGATAATTGCACGGCGACTTAAATCAGCAGAACCTTTAAGAATATCAAGTACCGAAGAACCTGTAAATACAATTTTTAAAGTTGGAAATGAGTCGTAAATATTTTTCAGCTCTCGTGACCATTCGGTATATTTGTGAATCTCGTCGATAAATAAATATTCTCCTGCATTTTTGTAGAAATATCCTGCTAAATCAATCAATTTATTTTTTCCAAAATACATATCATCAGCGGAAACATATAAGGCTTTTTTGTTATCTAATTTTTCTTTTATGTGTTGGAGAATCATTGTAGTTTTTCCAACTCCACGAGCACCAATAATGCCAATCATACGGCTTTCCCACGATATATTATCATATAAATAACGCTTAAAATTCGTTGTCGTATTTTGCAAAAGTGTTTCAAATTTCTGATATAATGTTCTCATAATTTTCTAAACTATTTTTTACAAAGATACAAAATGCACAACACGTTTAACAAAATTCGGTTAAAATGTTCATCAAAAAGTGCAATGGTCGCTTTTAGCTTGGCGATAACGCATAGTTTACGAAACCAAATCTAATGCACACGTAAATATAAAGCTAATAAATCAAATTCAACCAACAAACGCAATTTTTAATAACAAAACCAGCTAAATTTCTCAACTTAACAAAACCACCACTTTTTCAATAGAAAACGAACAATAATTGCGTTATCTATCAAAAAAGTGGCTATATCTGAAAAATGAAGATACTGTCTCAAAAGTCTCATTTAACAAAAAAATGATAAGGTGGCTCAGAAGTGTCCAAATGCAAGGCACTGAGATTGAGGGCGAAAGAGCGTACATGAAGCGATGCACTGAGCTAAGCCGAAGTGTACGTGACTGAGCCCGTGCTTCGACAAGCTCAGCAACCATATCGAAGTAAAGTAGCAGTTTGCACTTATGAGACATCGCCATCAAACTAACTGTAAACAAAGCGTTTACACTTGTTCTACAACTCTTGGTTAATCTTATAAATTAATGATTCATATTCATAAAGGTCTGCGCCGTCTCCCAATCGAACAAAAATTGTGTTTTTATTGAGGTCTATAAACATTATTTGTTTCATTATGCCCCGCGCATAGAACTGGTTGGTATATACAAACAAACCCCAATATTCGTCAAAATCTAATTTCCAATATTCTTCTCGATAATTACTCTTTTTAAACAGATGTATTTTATAATATGGATATGTTTTTGCATATCGCTCTTCCCAAACTTTCTGAGCCGTTAAAGAATCTGCGAAATACCTGTTGCCAGCTGAATCTAACGCAAAAGCATTAAAACTAAACCACTGATTTTGGTAACCATTATTTTTCGGATTTGGCGTTAAAGTTTCCTTAATCCACTCCGAAGAGACAATTTGGTTGCCTTTAAATTTTCCACCATTTAGGTAAAGTCTGCCTATTTTTGCCAAGTCAACAGCCGTAATGCTCAAGCCTCCGTATGCTTTTACAGATTTGTGTCTTTTATCGTCGAGACTCCATTTCGCCGTATTTTCCATTCCTAAAGGTTTCCAAACTTTTTCTTCGAAGTATTTGGCAAAATTCTGTTGCGTAGCCTTTTCTACAACTACTCCCAATATGGCTGTGGAAATGCTTTCATAGTTATATTTTGTGCCCGGCTCGCATTCAAATTTTAAACTTTTTATCAGTCTAAGTTGATTAGTTCCATAATAGAGGCGTGCAATTTTTGAGAATGGATTAAATCCATAATCCTCATTAAATTTAATTCCCGACCGCATATCCAATAAATGTTTAATTGTAAGCTTTTTGAACATTGGGTCTGCGGAATTAAGTTCAGGAATGTATTTTGTAACAGGGTCGTTTACACTCGAAATATAGCCCTCGTCAACGGCAATGCCAACAACCAAAGATGTAACAGATTTTGAAACAGAAAAAACAGTGGAAATATCCTCTCTCGTGTAGCCCCTATAATACTTTTCGAAAAGAATGGTGTCGTTTCTAACTATTAAAAATGCTCTTGTCCATGTATTCTTTAGTAATGAGTCAAGGTTATGGAAATCAGTGTTTTTGTAATTCCAATTTATATCAAGCGTATCTATTATGCTACTGTCTGCTTTATAAAAATGGAACTTGTTTTGATTTTCATGCAAATCGTATGTATAAAAGATATTATTGTCGTCGATATCTGCGTTTCCATATCGTACCGCACGATACAAAACAGTACAAGATGTTGCTGTACAGAGTGTTATAAGTATTAAAAATAGACGTTTCATATTTATGAATTATTATAAATTGTTAAAGTATCTTGATTAAATCAACTAACAATTGCAACACTATTAATTGTAACTTTATGTTGAGTTATATCATTAATACAGCATTCCAAACAACCAAAGTGGAATTCTGTTTTTATGCCCTATTTCAATATTGTCTGCAACAACAAAGCTATTTGGCAGGTCTTTAATTTGATTGAATTTTTTGTTTTTACCTCCAACTTCAAAAGTGTATTTGCCTACCATATAATCGCCTTGTGGTGCAAGCACTACATCTGCAACGGCGCTCATTTGATTAACAAAGAATGTTTCTCTTGTGCTGCCTACATTAGCATTGTCGCCGTATAAGTACGACAGATTGGTGTTATTTAGCAAAATTTTATCGGGTTTTGTCAGGTCTCCGATTGTTTTGTTTTTGTAGGAGACTAAATTCAGCAACTTAGCATTTGCCAACAGTGATAAATACCTTACCGTGTTGTTTCTGTTAGTCTCTATGGCAGCGGCTAACTCGGTTATATTTGGCGTATAAGGAACTAATGCTGAAAGAATTGCCAACAATCTTTTCAGTTTATATCGAGAATCAAACCCGATGTTTTCAATTGCCGAAACATCAACATCTATCACATTGTTTATTGCCTCTTGCAACTTTCTTTCATATTTTCTAAGTCCCTCTTTATAAAATAGATAATAGCCGTTTTTTAAATACTTTTTGAATAACGGTATTATTCTTATATTTTCAGTGATTTTAAATGCAATATCTTGATGATTTTCAATGATTTCTTCTAACGAAAGCACAGGAAAATTCCCCACTTTTTCAAAATTCAAAAACTCTCTAAACGAGAGACCCTCTAAATTTTCGTAAACCACCCTTCTCGACAAGTCGGCTGTAGATTTATATATTTGTAGAAGAGACGAGCCTGTAAAAACAATTTTAAGTTTTGGAAAACTGTCGTAAACGTTTTTCATTTCGGTCGCCCAGCTTGGATAGTGGTGTATTTCATCTAAAAACAGATGTGTTCCGCCGTTCAAATAGAACTCGTCAGCCAGTTCAAAAATCGAATGTTTGGCAAACCACGTATTGTCCAAGCTAACAAAAAGAGCCTTCTCTTTGTTTGTAAAAGTTCTCTTTATGTGTTGCAACAGCATTGTGGTTTTTCCAACGCCTTTTGCTCCAATTATGGCAATACAACGTTCGTCCCAATCAATATCTGAATAGAGATAACGGATTGTTTCCACCTCTGTTTCTTGCAATAAACGCAAATAAATTTTCACTAAAGAGTCCATGATAATCTTTTCTGCAAAGATACAAAATGTTTCTTATAAAGAGCAATTTTTATATAAAATTGTTTTATATAAATAGCATTTTAAAATAAATATGTTTACTTTATAGAGCATTTATAAAATAAAATTGTTTCTTTTAAAGAGCATTTTAAAAGTATAATTGTTTCTTATAAAGAGCAAAATAAAACTAAATATGTTTCTTTTAATGAGCAAAAATAATAGAACTGTTTGAGGTAAGTTACAGTTATTCAACTTGTTATAAGTAATTCGTTTTTACACATCAGAATATTTTAAACTTTACGAACTTTATAAACTTTTAACTTTTAACTTATAATCAAATAGCCATTAAGAAATTAAGGAATATTAAGGTTTGGGCGACCACAAGGGTCGCCTCTACACCAAATCTGTGATAATCTGTTAAATCTGTGTTATCTGTGTTCCAATTCCT
>DAOOBP010000041.1:0-7644 GCA_035407925.1 Salinivirgaceae bacterium | reverse complement strand
CTACACCAAATCTGTGATAATCTGTTAAATCTGTGTTATCTGTGTTCCAATTCCTTTCAACTTTATGAACTTTTAACTTTTAACTCAATTGCTAATTGAATCGTTTTTCTTATCTTCACAATCTGTAAAGATCAAAACTAAAATAATATGAACATACTATCTAAATTGTTGAAAATTAATATTTTAGCAGCTATTACTCTGCTTTATATTTTTTCAGGTTGCTCAAAAAAGAGCGTAGAGATGCCAGATGTAATTTCATCGCATACATCTGGTGTAGTATCTGTAAAATCGCCAATAAGGGTTAACTTTCAATTCCCTGTGATTGGCGATGATGAGGTTGGGAAAAATGTTCCCGAAAAATTGGTAACATTCTCTCCAAAAGCTGAAGGCAAAGCCTTTTGGATTAGTCAAACAGCATTTGAGTTTATCCCCGAAAACAGTTTCGAATCCGACAAAGAGTATAAATGCAAATTAGACCTGCGTGCTCTGTCCGACACACTAAAAACCTCTTACGAGTTCAGCTTTCGCACATTAAAACCCTCGGTTAGCTTCTTGTTCCAACATATATTGGCAACAGAGTTTGACAACAATTCCGGTTATACCTTGGTAGGTACCTTAGTTTTAACCGATTACGTGTCGTTTGAAAAGATCCAAAATGTGATTGATGCTAAAATAGACAAAAGAAATCTCAGGGTCGATTATCAGCAAACAACAGGATTAAATATCAATATTACAATTGATAGCATTTACAGGTCTGAAAATGAACAGGTTCTGAAAATCAATCTCGACGGCTCGGCAATTAATGCTAAAGAGAAAAGCAAATTTGTTTTAAATATCCCTCCTGTAAATGAGTTTCGCCATATAACAGGCATTGTCATGTATCAGCCTGAACCTGTGATTGTTATAAGTTTTTCAGATATACTGCAAGCAAACCAAGATTTGGCAGGATTAATTCAACTTAACGGCAAATCGCCATCGCAAGTTGTTGTAGATAAGAACGTTGTACGTATTTATCCACGTGTTACCGAATATGGCGACATCGAAGTAGGTCTGTTTAGAGGCATACGTTCGGCTAAAGGTGCTACAATGGCTCAAAATCAAACCTTTACCGTTCATATCGAGATGGAAAAACCGCAGGTTAGAAAATCGAGTAACAAAATTATTTCGGCTCCAACGCAACAAGGAGCTTTGTTTGAGTTTGAAGCTGCGCGCCTAAAAGCTGTCGATGTCAGGATATATCAAATTTTCCAAAACAATATTGTGCAGTTTCTACAAGTCAATGATTATCAGGAAAGTTGGGAGTTAAATAGAGTTGGAAAAGTTGTTTATCAATCTACCATAAACATTGAGGGTCAGGCTGAAAGCACACATCAAGGATGGGGTAAATATTATTTGGATTTATCGAAATTGGTAGAAAAAGAGATTGGCGCACTTTATCACGTACAGATTGGTTTCCGCAAGCAACACGCAATCTGGGACTGCTCTGAGAGCGAGGTAAATAGCCGTAACAACATGAACGATGCCGATTTTTGGGATAGATTCGATGACTACAGCTATGGCGAATATTCGTGGGATTATAGCGACAATCCTTGCGAAGACGACTACTACGGATTTCGCAAAGCAATAAAACACAATTATATAAGTAGCAATATAGGGCTTATCGCTAAACGTGACGGAAAAAATCAACTTACGGTATTTGCCACAACAATAAATAAGAACAAACCTTTATCGAAATGTGTGATTAAGGTGCTGAACTATCAACAGCAAGTACTTGCCGAGGTTGAAACAAACAGCGAGGGCAAAGTAGCATTTACCGATATGGAAGAGGCATATTTTATTATTGCCGAAACCAAAGAGGATAGAAACTATTTGAGAATACCGCCATACGAAAGCCTTTCGGTTAGCAGTTTCGATGTTGAAGGAGTAGAGACTCGAGACGGCATTAACGCTTTCGCTTTTACAGAGCGCGATGTATATCGTCCGGGAGATACTGTTTTTGTTGGATTTATAATTAACGATGCTCTGAAAACTATCCCATCGACCCACCCTATTCAGGTTTATGTAACCAATTCGAACGGACAGCCAGAATTTGAAACAAGTTTTCAATATAAAGGGGAATCGATGCACAGGATTGATATTCCTACAGCCCCTGACGCTCTGACTGGTCGATGGACAATCCGTTTTACAATCGGGAAGAAACAGTTTTACAAACGTGTTAGGATTGAGACCATACGACCAAATCGAATGGAGATTATTCACGATATTGCACAAACGACTCTAAATCAAAATTTTACTGCAAATATTTTGGTTAAATGGCTACACGGAGGCTCAGCTGCAAATCAGGATTTCGCTGTCGATGCCGTTACAAGTGCATTCGATATTCGATTTAGCTCATTGAAAGGATACACTTTTAACAATCCGTATGTTGATGAGTATGCCGAAGAGTGGAGCGTTTTGAAAACAAAATTAAACAACGAGGGGAAAACCTCATTTAGGATTAACTTGCCAAGTGGCTTAAAATCATCGGCTTATAAAACAACATATACGTTTAGAGCAACCGAACCGGGTGGTCAGTTTACAACCTCATCGGCGCAAACAGTGGTATCGCCGTATAACAACCTGACAGGCATGAAGTTACCCGAACCAGACGGGCAATGGGGACAATTCCAATCTGGCAAACAGTACAGCGTATCGTTGATATTAACCGACTTAGAGGGAAAAACAGTTGTCAGAAATCAGAATGTCAAAGTCAATATCTATAAACGCAACTGGCAATGGTGGTATCAATCATCACGCAATGATTACTCATATATGACTGGAGCCAATATTATTCCGGTTTTCTCGAAAACCGTTAGCATAAACGGTGGAAGTGGCTCGTTCGATTTCGCTATTAAAGATGATTGGGGATATTACCAAATATATGTCGAAAACAACAATACAGGACAGGTTGTTGCAGGAATGATCAGAGTTGGCGATGACGGATACTCCGGAAGTAAAACAGGAAAAGATGCTTCGATAATTGAACTCACATTAGACAAAGAGGAATACGCTTTAGATGAGACAATTACACTTACATTTCCATCATCGCAAGGTGGCAAAGCCTTAGTTTCATTAGAAAACGGAAGCGAAATTATCAAAAGCGAGTGGATTGAAACCACCGATAATTACACAACATACACCACAAAAGCAACGGCTGCAATGTCGCCAAACTTTTACTTTAACGTTACCTTTTTACAACCCTTTGAAAAAACTGTAAACGACTTACCTTTAAGACTTTACGGTATCGTTCCGTGTAAGGTTGTAAATCCCGAATCGCAGCTTTATCCAAAAATTGAGGCTCCCGACAAATCCAACTGCAACGAACCGTTTGTAGTCAAAGTGAGCGAGCAGAACGGAAAAGAGATGAGATATATGTTAGCCGTTGTTGACGAGGGGTTGCTCGGTATAACAAGTTATAAAACACCAAATCCATGGGAATATTTCCACAAAAAGGTTGCACTTGGCGTAACCTCGTGGGATTTGTTCGACTGGGTTATGGGTGCCATGTCGGGCGTTGTTGGGCGAGTAATTGGCATTGGCGGTGATGACGGAGAAGTTTCACAAAGCCCCGCCTCGCTGAATACACAGTTTAAAGCCGTAGTTAAGGTTTTGGGACCATTCAATTTGAAAAAAAGAGGTAGCGATACACACAAAATTGAACTCCCCTCGTATCTTGGAGCGGTAAGGGTTATGACAATAGCCTCAACCGAAAAATCGTGGGGCGTTGATGATAAGCGAGTTACAATTACAAGTCCACTTTTAATTACAGCTTCAACACCGCGAGTGCTTACTCCAGGCGATAAATTTGATATTCCGCTAAATATTTTCGGTTCAGAGGAGACACAGCGAAAAATCAATATAGAAGTGAAGAATATAAGCAACTTGTCGCTCGCTCAAAATAACGTCAGCGTTACGCTTGACAATAATTTCAGAGGTACAAAATCAATACAATGCAATGTCAAATCTATTGTAGGGCAAGCTGCTTTGACAATCGAGGCAACTGACGGAAAACATAAGGCGACCTACGATATTAAAATCCCAATTGAGAACCCAACACCTGTTTTATATGAGGTTGAAAACAAATCACTTAGCACAGACGACAGCTGGAAAGTTGATGTTAAGCCCATTGGCGCACAGTTGACAAACTCTGCTGTGTTAGAACTTTCAACTCTCCCACCAATCGATTTGGAAAAACATTTGGATTTCCTTATCCGATACCCTTACGGTTGCCTCGAACAGACAACCTCGATAGGGTTTCCACTACTTTACGTGGATAAACTAATTGATTTAGAAGAGGATAGAAAAAATATGCTAAACAGCGTTCTATCTGAAACCATCAAAAGAATTTACGGATTTCAAGATGCAACAGGTGTTCTGAACTACTGGCAGGGAACCACATGTTATTACGAATGGGCTGATATCTATGCCGGCGACTTTTTAATTGAGGCAGAGAAAAAAGGGCATGCTGTTGACCAAAACGTTATGAACAGTTGGTTAAAAGTGCAACGACAGATAGCTTCCAAATGGGTGGACAAAGGTGCTGTTTCGCGTTTTAATCAAGCATACAGGCTTTACGTTTTGGCTCGTGCCAACAAAGCTGATGTTGGAGCAATGAACCGTCTGCGCAACTCCAAAGAGAGCGAACTACAAACCAATTTAATGCTTGCAATGGCTTACGCCGAAAATGGAAGGGCGAAAACTGCACGCGAGCTAATTTCAACATCTGTGAGCAGCGACAACGAAAAGCTGTGGCGATACACTTTCGGCTCATCGGTGCGTGATATCTCTATGAAAGTTCTTGCACTTTTAAGTGTAGAGAATAACACAGAAGCCTTTGATTTGCTGCTAAATTTAAGCGAAGAGTTGAGCAAACGTGGCTGGCACAGTACACAATCTATTGGCTTTATGCTCAGAGCAATAGGAACGTATGTCACAAAAGCAGGCTTGGCGGAATCGATTGAGGTTAAGTACAGTATCAACAAAGAGAAAGAGAGAACTTTAAAGACCAAAAATCCGTTTGCGAGAATTGAAATTCCTATGCAAGGCTCAGAAAATCAAACCGTAACGGTGACCAATAAGTCCAAGGCAGCGACTTTCGCAAGGCTAATTAATTCGGGCAAACCAATGCCAAGTGATATAGAGGCAGTTAGTAACTCATTGATAATAAGAGACCAATACGTAAACTCAGATAATCGCATTATCGATATTACAAATATCAAGCAAGGCGATGATTTTATTGCTGAGATAATAATCGAAAACCCAGCGACAGAGTCGAATTTGGAGAATGTTGCAATTGAGTTTACTGCACCTGCCGGAATAGAAATCATTAACCCACGGCTAACCGATAGCGAAGATGCGATTAACGAAAGCAGCTACACCTATCGCGATTATCGTGATAATAAAGTATATACATTTACTGACCTGCGTTCGGGCGAAAAGAAAGTTTTCCGATTTAGAATTAACGCAACTTTTGTAGGCGAGTTCTATTTCCCACCGGTATATTGTTCTCAAATGTACAATGATGCTATAAATGCTCGCACCGGATCAAAGGTTGTAAGAATAAGTAAATAGATTAACGTTAACAAACTAAACATTTGTATATGAAAGACATGACAGGTAATATTACCTTAACTATGATTAAGCCGGCAGCTGTGGCTAAAAACTTTGTTGTTCCAATTTTGTCTAAAATTGATGAGGCAGGGTTCCATATTGCAGCCATGAAAACATTATGGCTAACAAGAAAAGAGGCTGAAACTTTTTATGCAGAGCATAAGGGAAAACCTTTTTATCCCACGCTTATCGATTTTATGACCTCGGGACCAATTGTTGCAGCCATATTAGAACGCCCAAAAGCGGTTGAGCATTTTCGAAAGTTAATTGGCAATACAGATCCCGAAAAGGCAGAAGAGGGAACAATCAGAAAAATGTATGCTGAAAATATCACCAAAAACGCCATACATGGCTCTGACTCAGACGAAAGAGCAAGAATAGAAGCCGATTTCTTTTTCTCACGAAAAGATCGGTTTTATAAACATGATTTAATTTAGGAGACAATAACTATTTTATTTGCTAATAATTAGTTCAATTGTTTTAATTTTGCCACTGTGATATTGCTTAAAACCAATTTCGCAGTGGTTTTTAATTAAAATTTCAATGATTTTATTTTTTGTCTATCTGATAGCTCTTTTGTGGATTGTGGGAAAGATACCTTTTCTCCGCAACTCCATGATAAAACCGAATGTCCTGCGTATTCTGTTTTTAGTAAAAGTAGTTTTCGGAACAGTATCTCTGTTTGTTTATTCATACTATTATCCTAAAGAGACATCTGACATATACAACTATTTTAACGATGGAGAAATACTCTACAGTTCATTGAAAGAGTCGCCATCTGACTATTTCTCGATGCTTACAGGAATAAATGACGATCAACCACACTTAAATAAGTATTACGATACTATGTCGTATTGGATTAAGCCTTTCGATTACAATCTGTATAACGATAACAAAATCGTTATCAAACTAAATGGATTTATAAGGTTGTTTTCATGTGGTAATATCCATACACACAACCTCTTTTTTAATTTAATATCTCTTATTGGATTAATAGCGATTTTCAGGTTTCTTTCTAATGGTCTAAGTTACAAACAATTAACACTGCTGTTGCCAATAATGTTTTTTTTGCCAACCGTTCTATTTTGGGGATCGGCAATACTCAAAGAAAGCCCTACAATATTTGCTTTAGGGCTTCTATTATGGTCATTTAACTATCTATTTAACAACAGTAAAAACTGGAAAATTTGGATTCTGTTTTTAATTTCAGGCTATCTATTTGTACACACGAAAATATATGTTGTACTATCGGTAATACCAGGATTGTTATGGTTAATTGTGAATAGATTTTACAACAAACATAGATTTTTAACATTTATTACCTTACATATTGCAGTAGCGTTAATTGCATTTAATATACATCAAATAGGTTCAAATTATAATGTAACTAATTTAATAACAGATAAGCAAAATGATTTTATTAATATGATAACTATGATGACAAATGCTGGCAGCTCTGTCGATTTGCCTCGGTTAGATGGTTCGTTGTTAGCTATATTTAAACTTATGCCTGTGGGATTTTGCAATGCTCTTTTTCGCCCTCATTTGTTTGAGTTTCATAATATTATGACATTTGCTGCAGCATTAGAAAATTTGTTTATCGCTATATTTATTGTATTGGGGTTAGTTTTTGCCAGTTACTCAAAAAAACATCCCCCACAGCTATACTTCAGTTTATCGTTTTCAGTTATATTACTGACGATTATCGGAGTTGCAACCCCAGTTTTAGGCGCTTTAGTACGATATAAATTACCTGCTTTACCTTTCATTATTGCAATTTTTATAACTACATTTGATACCAAAAAATACAGAAGAATAATGAATTCACTGAAACTCAACAGGATTATGAGATTTTGTGATATGAGTGTAGAAAAGTGCAAAAATTTAATTTTCAAAAACGATACAATACAAAAACATAATTAACATGAGAAACTCTATTTTATTAGTCGCACTTTTTGTTGCGATATTGCAAGGTTGTACGGAGCCACAACCGCA
>DAOOBP010000040.1:0-18578 GCA_035407925.1 Salinivirgaceae bacterium | reverse complement strand
TTTTTTTATCCAATAACTCTAATGCTTGTGGAGCAATGGTTGCATACTCATCGTCCGAGCTACAAAGAACAACGATATCGGAATTCGCCTCTTTTGCAGCTTTAACTCCATCGGCGATTGTGTCGAAGTTGGGATTGTCTTTTACCGCAAATCCTGCTACAGCAAAAAAGTTTTGCGAGAATTGTGAACGTGCATTGCTAAATGCAACAGGACCATAAGTTAACATAAATGCCACAGGTCGTCTGTTTTTCTTAGCATACACGTCAGTACGGTAACGAAGTTGCTCAAACTCTTGCGCTCCTCTGTAGCGAATGATTCCGGGAACTTCTGCATCGGGTTTTGTTAAATCCGTGGGTTTTAGCGCTTCGGGATTTATTTGTTCTTTTTGTTCTGTGAAATTTGGGAACTGGTTTGTTCCGAGAAGATTTTCTTGTCGGTTGGCAACAGCCTGTCTGCGCGCCTTAGCGCTCTCATTTAGAATGTTTTGTACAAACTGCTCGCGGAATGCAGCCAAATAACCACCTTTGTTCTCAATTTCAACGAAAAGTTTCCACGCTTTTTCAGCAATTTGTTGTGTGATAGTTTCTAAGTAATATGAGCCCGCCGCGGGGTCAATTATTTTATCGAAATATGACTCCTCTTTCAGGATAATTTGTTGGTTACGAGCAATTCTTTCTGATAGTTCGTTTGAATCTTCATAAATAGTGTTGAATGGGTCAATAACCATTGATTGTACGCCACCCAACGCAGCCGACATCGCTTCGGTTGTTGTTCGTAGGACGTTTGTGTGGGGGTCGTAAATTGTTTTGTTCCATTCTGATGTTTGTGCATGAATATGCATTTTAGAATCGGCTTTTGCTGCACCATATTTTTGCATTATCTGTGACCATAGAAGACGTGCTGCACGGAATTTTGCTATTTCAAAGAAATAATTTCCTCCGATACCAAAATGGAATTTCATTTTATTGTTGATTTCTGTAGCGGTTAATCCCAATTGTGATATCTGTGCAATATATTCGCTACCTACAGCCAATGAAAAAGCTAATTCTTGAACTGTTGTTGCACCGGCATTGCTAAAGTGAATGCCACTTACAGTAATGGTTTTCAATTGATTGTACGAGGCAAACTGTTTGATTATCTTTTCGCATTTAGCAAATGCGTCTTGTTGTGTTGTGCAGAAATTTCCTTTTAGTGTAAATCTGCCAATAGGGTCATAATTTATTGAACCGTTAAGTTTTAAAGAGTCAATTTTATGTTTCTTCAAAACCTGTATTAATGCTTCCGAGAAGTCAATAATACCAACGACTCCCGCAAAATTAAGCTCTATGGCTTCTACACAAATTCCCTCTATCAGCGTTTCGATATCGGCAGCTGTGGGTGTTTTGTCTGTGTGGAACTCGAAGCAGATAGATGTTACTCCTTTGTTTAGGACATCAAGAGCTTTTTTGTTTGCTTTTTTGGCGTCGCAAGCGCAGATATTTTGGCTAATATGCCAATCATTATCTCTGATTTTGTTGCCACGCACGTAAGGAAATTCTCCGGGATTGTTATCCAAATGGCTTAACCCTGACAAGTCTTGTGCGGTGTAAAAAGGCTGAACATTAATGCCTTCGCGAGTTTTCCAAACAAGTTTTTTGTCAAAATCGGCGCCTTTTAGGTCAGCCACTATTCTCTCTTTCCAAGCCTCGGGGCTTACTGGTGGGAATTCATCAAACAATCGGTTACTTTTTTTCTGTTCTGACATAATAGACTGTTTTTTAATTTAACTGCAAAATTACCAAGTTTTTGTATTAATCGGGACTGTTTCGATAGTGAAATTTTTAACGTATGGTGCGAATAGATGTCAGTGAATTATAATTAACATCATTCGCACGCAAAACATTTAATAAAATGCTGGTTTAACTATCTGTATAACTGTATATTATTGTTAATGCTATCGTTATTTAAGCAATTAGCACAAACGATTAATACAAAAGTATGAATGTTACATGATATTCAGCCGAAGTTAGCGCTAAATTTCAGAATTATGCCTTTTACTTTTGTATAAAAACATTTATTTTGTCTTTTTTAATCAAATAATACAAAAATATGGTGTATTTTTGAGAAGTATAATTATTAACTATAAAAATAGAAAGCAATATGTCACTAAACAAAGTTATTTTATTGGGGCGAGTAGGTAAAGACCCCGATATCCGACATTTCGAGACCAACAGTGTGGCTAATTTCTCTTTGGCAACTAACGAAAGATACAGAGATAGAACAGGAACACTACAAGAGAGAACCGATTGGCACAATATTGTAGTAGGCGGCAGGTTGGCAAAAGTTGTGGAAGATTATGTTAAAAAAGGAACGCAACTTATGATTGAAGGAAAAATTCGTACCCGTAAGTATGAGTCGCAAGGTCAGGATAGATATATCACCGAAATCATCACTGAACGATTAGTGTTGTTGGCTCGCCCGCAAGGAGTAGATAGTAGGTCGCAACAGGGACCTCAAGATTCTATGGACTCGTTCAGTTCTGACGAAGTTGTCGATTCTATGGATATTGGAGATGATCTTCCGTTTTAAAAATTGTTATTGAGTGATTAGTCTCAAAGTTATTCGGGGATTAATCACTTTCTTGTTAAACTAAATTGAACTATTTTGGATATTGAACCGTACCCGCAGGCAGTGAGTTTGATAAATGCAGGGTGTTTTAATTTAGAGTTTTTTATTGGTATTCTTGTTTTGTTGATATTAATAATGATGTCAGGCTTAGTTTCTGGGTCTGAAGCTGCTTTTTTTTCCCTTGCGCCCTCGGATATCGAACAGATAAAAAAGAAAAAATCAAGAAAAACGGAGGCGCTGATAAAATTACTTCAGAAACCTAAAAGTTTATTAGGTACTATTCTTATTAGCAACAACTTAGTAAATATTGCAATAGTAATTTTAGGCTCCTATTTGGTGAATAAGGTTTTTGATTTTAGCAATTACCCCGTAGTGGGATTTCTTGTACAGATAGTTGGAATAACATTTATAATTTTACTTTTTGGTGAAATTGTTCCAAAGGTAATAGCCACAAATAAAAGTAGTTTTGTAGCTCAAAATATGGCTATTCCAATATCAGTAGTTTCCACTATTTTGAAGCCATTTAGCGCTCTTTTAGTAAAAGGAAGTACAATTATCGATAAGAGGGTCAAACAGAATGAATCAATTTCAGCTGATGAATTGTCAGAGGCTATTGACTTAACATCGAATGTTACCACTGAAGAGGAAGATATACTGAAAGGTATAGTTGAGTTTTCGTCAATCGAGGCGAGTGAAATAATGGTTCCTCGTGTTGATATAATTACGGTTGATATAAAAACTGACTTTAAAAGCTTGCTACAAATAATTACGAGGTCGGGCTATTCCAGAATACCAATTTATCACAACTCTATCGATAATATTAAGGGAATTTTATATATAAAAGACCTGTTGCCACACTTGAACAAGCCAGAGACTTTCGGTTGGCAATCGATGATTAGACCGCCATATTTTGTACCAGAAAACAAACGAGTGAACGACCTGCTTGAGGAGTTGCGCGAAAAACATATCCATATGGCAGTTGTTGTCGATGAGTATGGAGGAACATCGGGTATTGTTACGCTTGAAGATGTTATTGAAGAGATTATTGGTGAAATAAGTGACGAGTTTGACGATTTGGAAACTAACTACACTCGCGTAAACGACAACACATACTTGTTTGATGGCAAAGTCTCTATCAACGATTTTTGTCGCGTAGTTGGATGCGATGGAGATATCTTTAACGATGTTAACGCCGACACTTTGGCAGGATTAATTCTAAACGAAACTGGAGAGATGCCTAAGCAATACGATATCGTTAAAATTGGACACTTCGTGTTTAAAATTGAGTCGGTTGATAGTAGAAGGATTAAAAAGGTAGAGGTAAAAGTTGAGCAATCTGAGTAGGCTATGTTGGTAAAAACTGTATTTCGGAATAATATAGGTCGATTATTGACAGTTGTGTTACTTGTGGCTTTATTATCAATGTTTTCGTGTCGTAAAAAATATACACCTCGCCCAATGGGCTATCTGCGTTTTCAGTTTCCCGAGCATATATATCAATCCGTATCGTATAGCTCTTTATCTTTTGAAAAGCCCGAATACATGCTTTATACCGAAAAGAAATCTCCAAAAAATGAACACTGGTTCGATTTAACATATCCTCATTATGGCATTGAGATTCACTACAGTTACAAGCCTGTAAAAAACAATCTTAAACAGCTTACCGACGATGTTCACTACTTCGTATATAAGCACACCATAAAGTCATCAGGGATTGATGAATTTTTAATACTCTATCCCGAAAACAAGGTTTACGGAATTTTGTATCGCATACGCGGAGATGTTGCCTCAAATATACAATTTGTGGTTACCGATTCGACAGAGCATTTTTTACGGGGCTCGCTCTATATAAAAAGTCGCCCAAATGAAGATTCTCTTGCTCCGATTATCGATTTTGCAAAACATGATATTGAGCATATGTTAAAAACCTTACAATGGAATCAATGAAAGCGGATTTTGGATTTTGGATTTTTGGAACACAGAGCACACAGATTAAACGGATTTTACACAGATTTATTTGGATTTTGGAATACGGATTTCGGATTTTGGATTTTTGGAACATAGAGCACATGGATTATCGAAGAATTGATGTAGGAGGGAAACCCTTGTTGTTGCCTATAATAACAATTAATTGACTGATTTTCAAATCAATAGCCACGACTTTTAAGTCGTGGGCGAATTAGATCGTAACGTATATGGGCTTTAGCCCAAACCTTTAATCAGTTTGCAACTAAGTTAAAAGAAATTAATAAAATCACAATTGGTTTAATATGCCTCTATTCGCAAAACGTCAGCTTGAACATTTTACGATAGCTATTTGGAATGTTACCGAAGATCTATCATTTTTTACTGAAAAGACTAACTTCTCGGCGAACGATAAATCTTATTATCAACATATAAATAACGAAAGGCGCAGAAGAGAGTGGGTAGTGGTAAGATATCTTTTACAAAATGTTATCGGTATTGATGAAGAAATTCGTTATGACGAAAACGGCAGACCCAAAATCAAATCGCACCATATAAGTATCTCACACTCAGGCTCGATGGTGGTTATTGTTGTGTCAAAGCATAGATGTGCTGTTGATATTGAGGAGATTAGTTCACGTGTATCGAAAGTAGCCCACAGAGTCTTTTCCGACAGTGAGCTTAGCTTTGCGCAAACAGATGAGGAGTTAACAGTTATGTGGTGCGTAAAAGAGGCAGTCTTTAAACTTTATGGTAGTGGAGAGGTTGATTTTAAGAGTGATATAAAAATAGAGTCGATAAAAGATTTTAAGTCGGGTGTGATATCGTGCCGATTTTTGAAAAAAAATGTGTTACTTAACAATCTGAACTTAGAAACAATTGGAAATTTCAAAATGGTTTGGATTGTTGACAATTTAAATATTTGCCATGATTTTTAACAAACTTTTTGAACGTAAAAAAAACATAGCTCTCTTAGTTGACCCAGATAAGGTTGATTTTGACTCGATTAAGCTTCTGTCTGAGCCTGATATAAAAAACAAACTTTCGGCAGTTTTTGTTGGTGGAAGTTTAGTTTTCAATGAAACAAAAGAAATTACAAAGCAAATTAAGGAGCTCTCCGGATTGCCAACTGTTCTTTTTCCTGGCAGTTTGTTGCAAATAAATCCGGAGGTTGATGCAATTCTATTTCTTTCGTTAATATCGGGGCGAAATCCCGATTATTTGATAGGTCAGCATGTTGTGGCAGCCCCTTTAATAAAAAGATATGAAATAGAGACAATCTCTATCGGCTATATGTTATTTGATTGTGGCAATATAAATTCGGTGCGATATATGAGCAACACCTTGCCAATTCCCAACGATAAGCCGGATATCGCCGTTGCTACAGCGCTTGCAGGAGAGATGCTTGGGCTAAAAGCGCTCTATTTAGAGGCTGGTTCGGGCGCTAATTGTCATGTGTCGATTGAAATTATTAGAGCGATTAGAGATGCAGTAAATATTCCATTGATTGTTGGTGGCGGTTTACGCACTGTAAATCAGATAAATTCTGTATTTGATGCAGGCGCTAATTTGGTTGTGATAGGTACTGTTTTTGAACAAAACCACAATTTCTTGAGTGAGTTAGAGTTATAGTTGCTTATGATACACCGCTATATCCTGATATTCAATAAATTAATTAATAATTGTTATATTGAATTCAAACGTTTTTCAACAATTTCTTTTAAAACTGCTATAAATTTCCTACTTTTATAGTCTCAACTGATGTACAACATAAGTTGAGAAATACTTTAAATAATTCTAATGTGCTGAATGTTAGTTATATTCAAGATTTTCAGTATTTATTTTATTGAATTTCAAATAGTTATATTTTCATAATTTAATAACATAAAATTCTTAAAAAAAACACTATGAACAACGCTTTATTTACATTCGAAAGTCCAAAAAACGAGCCAATACAACAATTTGCAAAAAATAGCAAAGAACGCTCAGCGCTTGTTGAAGAGTTAAAAAGGCTATCATCAGGACAAATTGAAATTCCTTTAATTATTGGCGGTAAAGAGATTCGTACAGGTAAAACCATTGATGTGGTTATGCCACACAATCATAAACATGTTTTGGCAAAATGCCACCAAGCAAGCGAAAAAGAGATTGCTTTAGCTATTGACGAAGCGCTAAAAGCTAAAAAGGATTGGGAAAATCTTTCATGGGTTGAACGCTCTTCTATAATGTTAAAAGTAGCCGAACTTCTTTCAAAAAAACATCGAAGTTTAATGTTAGCAGCAACCATGTTAGGACAGAGTAAAAATCCGTACCAAGCTGAAATTGACGCTACTTGCGAAAATATTGATTTTCTGAGATATAATGCACACTTTGCATCTCAAATATATGCAGGTCAACCTAAATCGTTAGAAACCCAACTAAACAGATTAGAGTATCGCCCATTGGAAGGTTTTGTTTTTGCGGTTACCCCGTTTAATTTTACATCAATAGCATCGAACTTGAACGGTTCTCCGGTTTTAATGGGTAATGCTACTATTTGGAAGCCAGCAAGCACTGCTCTATTTTCAAATTATTTTATGATGAAAATTTTCCAAGAGGCAGGAGTACCCAGCGGTGTAATTAACTTTGTTCCTGCTCGCGGATCATTAATTGGTGATGTTATTACCAAACATAAAGATTTAGCAGGAATACACTTTACAGGCTCGAATGGCACATTCAATCAATTGTGGAAAGCTGTCGGACAAAATATTGAAAACTATACCTCATATCCCAAACTTGTTGGCGAAACAGGAGGAAAAGATTTTATTTTTGTTCACAATTCTGCTGATCCACAAGAAGTTGCTACAGCCATTATCGCAGGAGGATTTGAGTATCAGGGACAGAAATGTTCAGCAACATCTCGTGTTTACATACCTAAATCAATGTGGGCAGAAGTAAAACAAAAACTTCAAGAGCAAATTGCAGAGATTAAGGTTGGAGATGTAACCGATTTTAGCAATTTTATGAATGCTGTTATTGACGAAAAATCATTCGACAATATAATGAGCTATATCGACTTTGCGAAAAAATCGTCAAGCTGTAAAATTATTACAGGAGGTACTGGCGATAAATCTGTTGGATACTTCGTTCAACCAACAATTATCGAAACAACCGACCCATATTTTAAAACAATGCAAGAAGAGATATTCGGACCAGTTGTCACAATATATGTTTACGATGACAAAGAGTATGAACAAACATTAGAGCTTTGCAACAAGACATCAATATATGGCTTAACAGGAGCTGTTTTTGCAAACGACCGTTATGCAGTTGTTAAAGCATACAATACTCTTCGCTATGCTGCGGGTAACTTCTATATTAATGACAAGCCATCGGGTGCAGTTGTCGGATTGCAACCATTTGGAGGCTCACGAGCTTCAGGAACCAACGACAAAGCCGGAGCAAGCACAAATCTTTTAAGATGGGTAAGCCCACGTGCTATTAAGGAAACTTATATCCCGGCTAACACATTTAAAATGCCTTTTATGGAGATTTAAAGTCTTAGTTAAACAAACTATCAAAAAGGGTCTTGGTAATAAAACTAGACTCTTTTTGTTTTAAACCCAAAACTGTGAAAATTTGGCGATAGAGGATACAGGGTACAAGTTGCGTGGTGCAAGGAGAAAGTCGGCGGTGCGCCGAGTGGAGTATTTCAATGGTTATTGAGCCTGTATTTCGACAAGCTCAACAACCATCGAAACACTTCGCTAAGTGCAAGTATTGCTAATTGCTTTTAACTTTTAACTTTTAACTTTTAACTTTTAACTCAATAAATGATTGCAAAAGTTAACTATATTTGTAGTCTGCTTAACCTTTGTACGCTCTTGGCAAAATATTTAATTTACTAAAAATGAAACTCATTTTGCGATTATATCGTTTTACGCTTCTCATCGGTTGCTTCTTTACGCTACCAATTGGTTATGCTATGAACAATGAGCTCGATAGTTTACGTACAGCGTACCTACATGGAGACGATAGTGTAAGTTTCGATGCGTTAAACGGTATTATAGTATATTATCGCAATGTGGACATTGATTCTGCAAAATTTTATCTCAAAGAACTTTACAGTTTATCAAGTGGTAATAATTTTTATAGACTTGGAAATAGCCAATTGTTAGACGGCTCTATTTATCACCGACAAAATTTGTACGATAGCGCCGAAATGCTATATAATATGGCTTTAAAAACTTTTTCGATCGCAAAATACCCGAAAGGAATTTGCTCCTGTTTAAATAATTTAGGTGTACTTTCTCGAGAACAAGGCGATTATAAAAAAGCAGGCGAATATCATTTTCGCCATTTAAGAATAGCAGACAGCTTGAAAGACAAAAAAGAGCTTTCAAGAGCACACATAAACATTGGTTTGTTATTACAAGACCAAGAACAATATGATGAAGCTTTAAAGTATTACAATATAGCCCTTGCAATAAAGAAAGAGCTTAACGACAAACAAGGAGAGGCTCTACTGTATAACAATATTGGTATAATTTACTACTGCTTGGAAAATTATGATAATGTGCTTGATAATTTCAAACGTGCTCTTGCTATATTTCGCGAATTGAATGATTTACGAGGACAAGCAATGCCATATTTTAACATTGGAGAGATATATTTTGAGGAAAAACGAGATTATGAAAAAGCGCTTTACTATTACAAAAAATCTTATGATATAGAGCTTGCAATAAATGATATTAATGGACAAGCTTCATCTCTTAGCAGAATGGGCGCATGTTACTCCGCTTTAAAAAACTATAAGGAAGCCATCCGCATACAACAACAGGCTTTGAGCATGTTACGCGAAATAAACACACCAACACAAGTATCTACGGTACTAAAAGACTTGTCAGCGACATACGAAAAAATTGGTAGTTATAAAAAGGCATTAGACTATTATAAAGAGTACACTTTAATACACGATTCTTTAGTTAGTAAGACAAACGTACAACAAATAGCCTTATTAAAAGAGCAGTACGAATCTGATAAAAAAGACCAAGAAATATTGCAATTAAGCAATGAGAGATCGTTGCAAAAACTTGAGTTAGAGAGCCATTTAAAAGACATAAGATCTCGAAACGCTTTATTAATTGTTGCAGCTATATTCATGGTGATTATAACATTTGCAGGCTATTCGCTGCTAAAACTATATAAACAAAGTAAAAATTTGAATGATTCTTTAGCTGTAAAAAACAGCATTATAGAAAAAAAGAACAGTCAATTATCTGTAATGTATGATAGCATTAAAAAAACATCAGAGACCAAAGAGCTTTTCCTGTCAAATGTTGCCAATGATTTAAAAACTCCTTTAAACGTAATTAACACTTTTTCGACTCAACTTTTATCATCTCAAATTGATGATAATCAACGATATTTTTTAGAGCAAATCAGACATTCATCAGATGACTTATTGGCTCTATTAAACAACTTAATAACTTACAATAAATTTAACGCAGGAGTTCTCAATATAGAAAAACTACCATTTTTAATTGAAAATATTGTTAGGTTTTTGCAAAATAGTTACGAACAAAAAGCTGTAGAGAAAAACATTAAATTTAAAGTTGAATGCAAATACGGGAACGATAAAATAATCATCTCCGACCAGATTCGTATAATACAAATATGTATCATTCTTATTGATAATGCCATTAAAAACTCCTTTTCAGGAGACTCTATTGAATGTTATTTTTTTGTAATAAAGAACGACACATTGCAAATTACTGTAATAAACAGCGGATATCGCATCAGTGAAGATATATTATCAGCCTCTCTTTCAGACTTTAATGCTTCAGTACAGTCAGAGCAATCAGATATTAGTCTCGAAATTAATATAGCTCGTAACTTAGTAGAACTCTTTGGTGGTACACTTAATATAGATTCTCACGAAAACAAAGGAACGACTTTCAGTATTAATATTCCAATTGAATTAAAAAAACCTACTGATTTAACAACAACACAGTTTAATAAATTAGCTGTTAGCGCCAAGTTTTATAATATTCTAATCGTTAATGAAAGCTACGAAAAGACAACTACCATTTTGAATGTATTAAATGCTCATGACCAAAACATTATTATTGACTGCGCAGATAGCGAAGAAAAAGCAGAGCTTTTATTACAAAAAAACAGATACGATATAGTGTTTATCGATGCATTAATGCACACTACTGAAAATCAAAGCTTTCCTGATTTTATAAAAACAAAATTAAGTTCTGACAATACACCAAAACTTTTAATTGGTACTGTTAATAACACAAATTTAGAAAAGGAGATTTATACTGAATATAGCGGTTTTGATGATTATATATTTAGTCCGTTTAATCCACAAAAATTGATCTCATTTTATGAAAATGTAAAAACAGTTTCTGAAACAAGCGAAGGAACAGAAACTATAGACGATAGAACATTGTTGCAAACTGTTTTTGCTGGCAACAATAAAGAAGAAATTCAGAAAACATTAGACTTTATTAATCATGAACTTAATCCACACCTGTTTAAGCTAAAATTTGCGATGAAAGAAGAGTCTAAACAAGAGATGAAAACAACACTGTCGTTTATCAAAAGCAACCTTTACTACATAGATGACCCTGAATTAAATAAGTCGATAACAAATTTAGAAATAGCTATTGCTAAAAACGACACAATAAAGATTGAATCTGAATTTGAAAGTTTGCAAAATAGATGCAATGCACTGCAATTAGCAATTAACAATGCTTGCTCTGAGTGAAACGTTGCATTGAGCGAAGCGGTGCATTGAGCGTAGTCGAAATGTCGAAATGTCGAAATGTGTCGAAGTGAACAATGAGCAATTATCAATTAGCAATGGTATTATGTGCTTTTTACGAAAAAATAATTTATTAAAAATGAAGCCTATTTTGCAATTATATCGTTTTACGTTACTCGTTGGTTACTTCTTGTTTTTGACAATTAGTTCTGTTTCAGGCAACAAAATCGACAGTTTGCGTACAGCTTATACACAAGGAGACGATAGTGTTAAATTCGAGGCTCTAAGTGATATGGTGGTTTACTATCGCAATGTTGACATCGATTCCGCAAAATTATATCTTAAAACACTTTATGGTTTATCAACCGACAACAATTTTTTTAGACTCGGGAGTTGCCAATTGTTAGATGGCTCTATTTATCATCTGCAAAACTTGTACGACAGTGCAGAAATGTTGTATAATACTGCTTTAAAAACTTTCTCAGCAGCAAAATACGCAAGAGGAATAAGTTCATGTCTGAACAATTTAGGGGCGCTTTTCCAAGATCGAGGCAATTATAAAAAAGCAGGTGAATATCTTTTTCGTCATTTAAGATTGGCTGATAGCTTAGGAAATAAAAAAGAACTTTCAACTGCACACACTAACATTGGCTTACTACTGCACCAGCAAGAACAATATGAAGAAGCTCTAAAATACTACAATATATCACTTGCTTTAAAAAAGGAGCTTAACGATAAACGAGGTGAGGCTCTATTGTATAACAATATTGGGATAACACACTATTATTTAAAAAATTATGACAATGTACTTGATAATTTCAAACACGCTCTCGCTATATATCAAGAACTTAACGATTTACGGGGACAGGCGATGCCATATTATAATATTGGGGAGATATATTTTGAAGCAAAACAAGACTATAGAAGTGCACTTTACCATTACAAAAAATCTTATGACATAGAACAAGCGATAGGTGATATTAATGGACAAGCCTCTTCACTTAACAGAATGGGCGCATGTTATTCTGCTTTAAAAAACTATGAGGAAGCAATTCGCGTGCAGCAACAAGCTTTACAAATGTTGCGCGAAATAAACACACCAGTACAAATATCTTTTGTACTGCACGACTTATCTTCGACTTTTGAAAAAATTGGAGATTTTAAAAATGCTTTAAAAAATTATAAGGAATTCTCTTTAATACAAGATTCGTTAGTTAGTCTAACAAACTTACAACAAATAGCTAAACTTAAAGAAGAGTACGAGACAAGCAAAAAGGACCAAGAAATATCGCTATTAAATAGTGAAAAATCGTTGCAAAGACTTGAGTTAGAGAGCCGGTTGAAAGATATCAGATCTCGTAACATTTTGTTAATTGTTGCTGCCATATTTATGGCAATCACAACTTTTGCAGGCTACTTATTACTAAGGTTATATAGACAAAGTAATAGTTTGAATGATGCTTTAACTACGAAAAACAACATTATAGAACAAAAGAACAGTCAACTGTCTGTAACGTATGATAGCGTTAAAAAAATATCAGGGATTAAAGAACTTTTCCTCTCTAATGTCGCTAATGATTTAAAAACTCCTTTAAACGTAATTAACACCTTTTCGACTCAACTTTTATCATCTCAAATTGATGATAATCAACGATATTATTTAGAGCAAGTTAGATATTCATCAGATGACTTATTGGCTCTATTAAACAACTTAATAACTTACAATAAATTTAACGCAGGAATTCTCAATATAGAAAAACTACCATTTTTAATTGAAAATATTGTCAGGTTTTTGCAAAATAGTTACGAACAAAAAATTGTAGAGAAAAACATTACATTTAAAGTTGAATGCAAATATGGGAACGATAAAATAATCATCTCCGACCAAATTCGTATAATACAAATATGCACCATTCTTATCGATAATGCCATTAAAAACTCCTTTTCAGGAGACACTATCGAATGTTACTTTTTCATAATAAAAGACGACACATTGCAAATTATCGTTAAAGAGAGCGGATATGGTATTAATGAAGATTTATTATCTACCTCACTTTCAGACTTTAACGCTTTGGCACAGTCAAATCAATCGGATTTTAATCTTGAAATAAATATAGCTCGTTACTTAGTGGAACTTTTTGGTGGTACATTTAATATAGATTCTCAAGAAAACAAAGGAACGACTTTCAGTATTAATATTCCAATTGAATTAAAAGAACAAACTGATTTAACAACAAAGTTTGACAAATTTGTTGTTAACACTGAATTTTATAATGTACTAATTATTAATGAAAGCTACGAAAAGATAACTACCATTCTGAACGTATTAAATGCTTACGACCAAAACATTATTTTTGACAGTGCGGATAGCGGAGAAAAAGCAGAACTTTTATTGAAAAAAAACAGATACGATATAGTGTTTATAGACGCATCAATGCACACTGCTGAAAATCAAGACTTCTCAGATTTTATAAGAACAAAATTAAGCTCTAACAATGTCCCAAAACTTTTAATTGGCACTGTTAATAACACAAATTTTAAAAAAGAGATTTCTACTGAATTTAGCGGTTTTGATGACTATTTATTTAGTCCGTTTGATCCACAAAAATTGATCTCATTTTATGAAAATATGAAAACAGTTTCTAAAACCAGAAAAGATCTGGAAGCAGCCGATGTTAGAACACTGTTACAAACTGTTTTTGTTGGCAATAATAAAGAAGAAATTCAGAAAACATTAGACTTTATTAATCACGAACTTAATCCACACCTGTTTAAACTAAAATTTGCGATGAAAGAAGAGTCTAATAAAGAGATGAGAACAACACTGTCGTTTATCAAAAGCAACCTTTACTACATAGATGACACTGAATTAAATAAGTCGATAACAAATTTAGAAAAAGCTATTGCTAAAAACGACAAAATGAGGATTGAATCTGAATTTGAAAATTTGCAAAATATATGCAATGCACTGCAATTAACAATTAACAATTAACAATGCTTGCACCTTTTCTTTCTAATTTCTAATTTCTAATTTTATTTTGTGGTACGCTTTATGTTTCTACATCTTTCGCAAAAACATATAAATTACCAAGATGAAACCTATTTTACAATTGTATCGTTTTACATTACTCGTTGGTTACTTTTTCTTGTTAACAATCAGTTCTGTTTCAGGCAACGAAATCGACAGTTTACGTGCAGTTTATAAACAAGGAAATGATAGTGCAAAATTCGAAGCCCTAAGTGATATAGTAGTCTATTATCGCAATGTTAACATCGATTCTGCGAAATTTTATCTCAAAGAGCTTTATAGTTTATCAACAGAGAATAATTTCTATAGACTTGGAAAAGCCCAAAGATTAGACGGCACCATATACCATATGCGAAATCTATACGATAGCGCAGAAACATTGTATAATAGGGCTTTAAAAACATTTTCAACGGCAAAAATTTTAAAAGGAGTAAGCTCATGTTTAAATGATTTAGGTTTACTTTATCAAGATAGAGGCGACTATAAAAAAGCAGGCGAATATCTTTTTCGTCATTTAAGATTAGCCGACAGCATAGGAAACAAAAGGGAACTTTCAACTGCATACACCAACATTGGTTTACTGCTTTATCGGCAAAAACAACTTAAAGAAGCCATTAGGTACTACGAAATAGCCCTTGAACTGAAAAAGGAGATTAACGACAAACAAGGCGAAGCTCTATTGTATAACAATATTGGCGTAGCACACTACTATTTAGAAAATTATGACCGTGTACTTGATAATTTCAAACATGCTCTCGTTATATATCGAGAACTGAATAATTTGCGAGGGCAAACAATGTTATATTATAATGTTGGAGAGATATATTTTGAAAAAAGACAAGACTACGAAAGAGCGCTTTACCATTATAAGAAATCTTATGACATACAACTTGCAATAGGCGATATTAGCGGACAATCCGCTTCTCTAAACAGAATAGGCGCATGTTATTCTGCTTTAAAAAACTATGATAAAGCTATTTACGTACAACAACAAGCTTTGCAAATGTCGCGTGAAATAAATACACCAGTACAAATATCTGCGGCGCTAAAAGGTTTGTCATCCACGTATGAAAAATCAGGTGATTATAAAAACGCACTAAAATGTTATAAAGAATACACCCTAATACATGATTCTTTAGTCAGCGAAACAAACATACAACAAGTAGCCAAACTTAAAGAAGAGTACGAGACAGATAAAAAAGACCAGGAGATATCGCGATTAAACACCGAAAAAGCTTTGCAAGACCTCAAATTAGAGAGCCATTTAAAAGATATCAGATCCCGAAACATTATGCTAATTGCTGCTGTTGTGTTCATAGCAATTGTAATTTTCGCCGGCCATTCATTACTAAAACTATACAGACAAAGCAAGAATTTGAATAATACCTTGACCCTGAAAAATAAAGTTATCGAACAAAAAAACAGCCAGTTGTCGGTAATGTACGATAGCGTAAAAAAAATATCAGAAATTAAAGAACTTTTCCTTTCTAATGTTGCAAATGATTTGAAAACCCCTTTAAACGTAATTAGCGCTTTTTCCAACCAACTTTTAACATCTCAAATTGATGATAGCCAGCAATATTACTTAGAGCAAGTAAAACATTCATCTGATAACCTATTGTCCTTGTTAAACAACTTAATAACCTACACAAAGTTTAATGCGGGAATACTAAGTTTGGAAAAACTTCCATTTACAATTGAAAATATTGTTAGGTTTTTGCAAAATAGTTACGAACAAAAAGCTGCCGAGAAAAATGTTACATTTAAAGTTGAATGCAAGCACGGACACGATAAAATAATCATCTCCGACCAAATTCGTATAATACAAATATGTACAATCCTTATTGATAATGCTATTAAAAACTCCTTTTCAGGAGACTCAGTTGAATGTTACTTTTTTATAATAAAAGAGGACAAATTGCAAATTTCCATAACATTCAGCGGATACGGAATTGATGAAGATGTATTATCTACTTCTATTTCAGATTTTAACACTTCATTGCAGTCAGACCTATCGGATGTTAATCTTGAAATAAACATTGCTCATCGCTTGGCAGAACTTTTTGGTGGTACACTTAACATTGATACCCACAAAAACGAGGGAACAACTTTTAATATCAATATTCCAATTGAATTAAAAAAAGTTGCAGACCATACAAAACAAATTAACAAGTCAGTTATTAGTACCAAATTTTATAATGTTCTAATAGCTAACGAAAACCAAGAAAAGACAACTACCATTTCAAACATACTAAACGCTCACAACCCAAACACTATTTTTGACTGTGCTGATAGCGGTGAGAAAGCGGAACTTTTATTGAAAAAAAACAGATACGATATAGCATTTATCGATGTACTAATGCATACTGCTGAAAATCAGGGCTTCCCGAATTTTATAAAAACAAAATTAAGCTCTGATAATGCCCCAAAACTTTTAATTGGTACCGTTAGTGATAAAAATGTGGAAAAAGAAATTTCAGCTGAATATAGCGGTTTTGATGATTATATTTTTAGTCCATTAGATCCACAAAAATTGATTTCACTTTATGATAATCATAATGCAGGCTCCAACGCAACTGAAAGCATTGAAACCACTGATAATGACACAATATTACAAAACGTTTTTGCTGGCGACAATAAAACAAATATTCAGGAAACGTTAAACTTTATTAATCACGAACTAAGCGAACACTTGTTTAAACTAAAATATGCCATAAAAGAGGAATCTAAGCAAGAGATGAAAACAATACTGACATTTATTAAAAGCAACCTTTACTATATAGCTGATGATAAATTAAATAAGTTGTTGGAAAAATTAGATAAAGCTATTGTTAAAAACGATAAAATAAGGATTGAATCTGAGTTCGAGAATCTGCAAATTAGATGCAATGCACTGCAATTAGCAATTAGCAATGTTTGCATTGAGTGAAGCGGTGCATTGAGCGTAGTCGAAATGTCGAAATGTTGAAGCGAGCAAAATGCAATGAACAATTAGCAATTTTTTAATTGCTTGTACCATTCACCAACCAACATTCACTTTGTACCTCAATTGTTGATTACACATTGTTAATTGCTATTTGTCTTCTACAGATTTCAAATAATTCTCAGCTTTCTCCTTATCTCTTTTTATTTGTGATCTTAGTTCGTCAATAGAATTAAACTTCATTTCACTGCGAAGTCGTTCCAAAAACTCCACCCTTATTGTTTTATCGTACAAAACGTCACTAAAATCAAAAATATGTACTTCAATGGTTGGTTGAGATATATTATTAATAGTTGGTCTTACTCCGTAATTTAAAATTCCATGTTTTATTTGATTGCCAATCAAAATCTTAACAATATAAACACCTTGTAATGGTAGTAGCTTATCTATTGATAATGGCTGCAAATTAACAGTTGGGAACCCTATCTTCCTACCTAACTGTTGACCATAAATAACGTTTGCTGTAAAACCATAATTATATCCTAAGAGCTTGGCTGAATGAGAAACATTACCTTCGAAAAGTAGCTTTCTAATCCTTGAACTACTAAGATGTTCTCCGGGATAAAGCTCTGGAGCATTGTAAACCTCAATTGATTTTTTTTCAGCAAATGCTTTCACTTTTTCAAAAGTTCCCTCTCCACCCACACCAAAGCGATGATTGTAGCCCATAACTATTTTTTCTGCTCTTAGCCTTGTTTTAAGAATCTTGTCAACAAAATCGTTATATTTCAATGTCGATATATTGGCGTCGAAGGGGATTTGAACAATAGCATCAACATTAGTCTTCTCTTTTATCAACTCTATTTTTTCATCAAGTGTAGTTAACAACCTAAAGTCTGTACGCATTTTAAAAAAAAGCTGCGGATGATTTTTAAAAGTTAGAACCACAGATGGCAAATTACTCCTTTGTGCTAACTCAAACAAATAGTTTAATACTGAAACGTGTCCAATATGAACGCCGTCAAATGCTCCCACTGACACGGCACATGAACCAAGATCAAAATCATCTATCGAACTAAATAATATCACAATATCTGTTTTTGAGGTGTCAAAAATAATTAAAAAGAACCACATGCCAATGGACAATTAATAATTGGAATACGGAACACACAGATTAAGCAGGATTGCATAAATTAAATTAAAATATCTAAGTACATGACAAAAATTTAAAATTATTTGTATGTTATTGTAAATGAGGGGTTTGAGAAACATGTAACAAATAGTTTTACTCGCTAATCGAG
>DAOOBP010000039.1:0-19121 GCA_035407925.1 Salinivirgaceae bacterium | reverse complement strand
CTATGTGACTATGTGGTTATTAATTAAGTAAGGTATTCATGCGGATATTCATTAATTTAATACAACCTTAAACATGAGAAATTTAACAATCACGATGTTGCTTGCTATCATGGGAATAATAGCATGTCAACCACAGCAAAAAAAGGCTACCGAAAGTGACTTTGAATTTAATATTCAACTTACCGAAACCGAAATAGCCAACGGAGCGCTCACACCCGAAATTCTTTGGAAATTCGGTCGTGTTGGTAGCGTACAGCTATCGCCTGACGGAGTAAATGTACTTTACACAATTACGTACTACCAGTTAGAAACCAATAAAAGTCGAACCTCGCTTTTTATAATTCCTGTTAATGGAGGAGAGGCACAAAAGGCTGTCACCCTCTCAGGCTCGCAGTTCGACCCTCAATGGATTGACGATAAGACATTTGCTTTTATTAGCACACACGAAGGGTCAACACAAGTGTATAAATCAACAATAAACACAAATAGTGTTGAAAAAATAACAGACATAAAAGGTGGTGTAAATGCTTTCAAAATATCGCCCGACAAGCAGCAAATTCTTTATACAGCCGAAGTTAAAGTTGGCGAAGAATTGTCTGACGTTCAACCCGATTTACCTCTGGCAAACGCTCGTATCTACACCGACTTAATGTCGCGCCACTGGGATCATTGGAACGATGTTTATTACAGCCATATATTTGTTGCTCCACTAAGCAGCGCAATTGTTACAGAGGGAAAAGATATTATGCCCAACGAAGCATGGGATTCGCCTATGTCGCCATACTTTGACGCAGGTGATATTTCGTGGACAGCCGATAGCAAAGGTATTGCCTATGCTTGCAAAAAATTCACTGGAGCCAAATTTGCAACAAGCACTAATTCAGATATTTATCTATACAACATTACTACCCAAGAGACTAAAAACCTGACAGAGAAAAACCTTGGATATGACAAATATCCCTCCTTTTCGCCCGATGGCAAATATATGGCTTGGCAAAGCATGGAAACACCCGGCTATGAGGCTGATAAAGAACGGTTAATGCTTCTCAATTTAGAAACCTCGGAAACAACTTATCTAACAGCCAATTTCGACCAAAACGTCTCTGATATGGTTTGGGATTCAGACAGCAAAACCCTCTTTTTTGTTAGTCCAACTATTGGAACACATCAAATCTATTCAATAAATATCGAAAGCTGTAATATCGAGAAATATACCGAGGGACATCATGATTATCAAAGTGTTATAGTATCAGGCAATACTCTTGTTTGCAAAAAGATGACCCACGCCATGGCGACTGAGATTTTCTCTGTAAATCGTGAGAGCAAAGAGGAGGCGCAAATTACTTTCACAAATAAACCTATTTACGACCATATTGCAATGGGAAAAACTGAAGAGCGTTGGGTAACTACCACCGATGGCAAAAAGATGCTTGTTTGGGTTATCTATCCTCCAAAATTTGACTCATCTAAGAAATATCCCGCTCTGCTCTATTGCCAAGGAGGTCCGCAAAGTACTGTGAGTCAATTCTTCTCGTTCCGCTGGAATTTACAGATTATGGCTGCCAACGATTATATTATTGTTGCTCCAAACCGCCGCGGAGTACCATCGTTTGGACAAGAGTGGACTTCACAAATATCAGGAGATTACTCAGGACAAAACATTCAGGATTACTTAACAGCAATTGATGAAATCAAAAAAGATGAGTGCATTGATGAAAATCGTTTAGGTTGCGTTGGTGCAAGCTATGGCGGTTATTCAGTCTTCTATTTGGCTGGACGTCATCAAAAACGGTTTAAGGCTTTTATCTCCCATTGCGGTATGTTTAACTTCGAGAGTTTTTACGGCGCTACCGAAGAAACCTTCTTCCCAAATCACGACCTTGGCGGGGCATACTGGGCGAAAGACAATAAAGTTGCGCAACGTTCATACGCCAACTCACCGCACCGTTTTGCAAGCAATTGGGATACGCCTATATTGATAATCCACGGCGAATACGATTTTCGTATCCCTTATACAGAGTCACTTCAAGCATTTACTGCTGCACGTTTAAACAACGTAGAAGCACGACTGTTAATCTTTCCCGAAGAGACACACTTTGTTGTTAAACCACAAAATGCAGTCCTTTGGCAGAGGGAGTTTTTTGCTTGGTTTGACAAATATCTCAAGTAAGTTAAAAGGTAAAAGTGGAAAGTGGAAAGTAGAGGCTGTCTCAAAAGTAACATTTAACAAAAAAAGTGGCAAGGTGGCTCAGAAGTGTCCAAATGCAAGCTCAGCAACCATCGAAGTACAGCAGTTGGGCGCTTATGAGACACCGCCTTTTTCTTAATGTTTCAAAACCATTAATCCGTGTAAATCCGTCTAATCTGTGTTTTCTGTGTTCTAAAAACTTATGTGTTATACCAATTGTAATTTTAAAATAGTCCAATCTTTTTAAAATTTTACAATGGTAAATATCGATGTTACAGATACATAGTTCAAAAGAGTGATAACGAAGTTTGGACTATAGAGTATGTCCAATCGGTATTACAAAAAGAAAACAGAAATATTGTTAAACATTAAAACATCAAATAAATATTTTCGATAAATTCGCAGTTTAAACATCAACTTTTACATCGCAGAAAAATATCTTTTAAGTATAACTAAATAAATAATCGTATGAGAGCAAAAATTACCATTCTTACAGTGTTGTTCTTCGCCGTTATGAACGCACAGGGACAAAATTTTATTGATTTCATAAATCAAAAGAAAAACCACCCATTAACCTTTAAAAACAACCATGTAAATCTCAAATTTGAACAACAATCGACAAATCCATTGAAACAAAAGTTGGATAGTACGGTTAATAACCATCCAGTGTTTGATATATCGTATAAGTCAATATATTTTTATGATTCGGTTGGTAAAAACACACAGGTTAATATAAAAGAAAAGAACTATGATCAATGGATAATTAGCCATAAGTTTGAAAACATATTTGATGACAATGACTATTTGTCGAAAATATTTGGCTATAGATTAGACTATGATAATAATTGGCTAAAATATTCAGAACGGGTTTTTACTTATGACTTTTGGGGAAATTTTACAAGTAAAATTGAGTTTGAAGAGTGGAACCCCGAAAGTAATAATTGGGAATATGGAAATAAATCTGAATTCAGCTATGATAGCATTTCAAAATTAATTTCAGAAATTTATTATAATTGGGAACCCGCAAACGACACTTGGATCTTTTATTATAAAACCGAATACACCTATGATAGCATTTCAAGATTAATTTTGGAAGTTTATTATGAATGGGATGATTACTCAAGCCAATGGCTAAATAGTTCTAAATATGAATACAGCTACGACATTAACGGAAATCTATTGCAATACATAAACTATGAATGGGATGCATCTTCTAGCCAGTGGATTATAAGTTATAAAGAAGAGTATAGTTATAATGAAAACAATAACATGATAGTTGCAATAGATTGGATTTACGATATAACTACTGAAGAATGGCAATATTTATCTAAAACAGAGTTATCATATGATAGCAACAATAATATCACAAAAATAATTGTCTATGAATGGGACTTAAATGAAAATACGTGGGTTATTTATGTGTATGCAGGATTAATTTACAATACATCATATGCTTTATCTGACCTAATACTCCCTATAATGTTTTACGAGGGTCCATACGAAATGGAATTACCTGAAACAAACAATATGTTAACCCAATTTAATATTTATGAGATGGACGATGAGCAGCAATATGAATATTACTCTTTGACATTACATTATTCAGAAGTAACAACAAACATTGATGAGGTTAACAACTCTATTGTTAATATCTATCCTAACCCAGCTTCATCTTATATAACTATTCAACCGTTATTGTCTGATAACACGGGCATTTTTGAACTCTATGATATAAAAGGTAACAAAATAATCTCGCTTACTTTTTCAGATAAAACACAAGTCTCTACAAATGATTTACAGTCGGGAATTTATTTCTATAACATCATTTCAAAAGAGAAAAGAGTAAGTGGAAAACTTGTAATCAATTAGCAATTAGTAATGCTTGCACTGGGCGAAGAGTTGTATTGAGCATAGTCGAAACGGTGCACTGAGCTAAGGTTGCATTGAGAGTTGGAAGTCACCAAACTGAAAATTAAAAGAGACGGGTAACTCCGTCTCTTTTAATTTTTACACACCTTTTGGGACAATTCCCAAACTTATCATATGCAATCGGTATTAGCTATTGAAATAGCAATCTGTGATCTTCTATTTTAGCTACGTCTTTCAATATTTGTGAAATTTCTGAACTTGTCCTTGATTGTAGTATTCTTCGTATATTGTATTTCTCTACATCAAGGCTCATTTCATCATCGGTCAGTTCGTGTTTTTCGACAACAGAGATGACATAAACACCGTTATTTCCTTCGATTGGTTCCGATAGTTGTCCTTTATCCATCATTAACGCTATTCCATTAATTTTTGGTTCAATTCCGACCCCACCGGGCACGTTATACGCAGAGAATGTTAGAGAGTTTACCTCTTTAATTTCTGCTTCCATCTCTTTAGCAAGTTGTTCTATATCACTACCTGCTTCTTTCAATGCGCTTTCGAAATTTGCAATTATTGTTTTCGCTTTCTTTTGTTTCTTTACGTTATTTTCTATGGTCGGTTTTATATCATCAATTGGTTTATATCCCTTTTCATTTCGTTTTTTTAAGAGAGCTATAACATAATTATCTCCTATTTCAAATATTGGTGAGTTATTGTTTCTATATGTTACAAGAGTTCCTTCTGTTGCAAAGAATGCTTCTCGTATTAAAGTTCTTGCATTGTCTAAACCTCTAATTTCGCGTGAATTTTCACTCAACATACCTGCGACTCTTTTTACAAGACCAAAATCCTCGGCTTTTGCATTAAAATCGCTGGCGGTGCGAATTGTAGATGCAAAGTTGTTGGCTTTTTGATATAGTAAAGTTCTTGTATTGTCACTGGCGCTAATTGTACGTTCAAGCGTAGCTAATTGAATTTTTAGCTCCTCTTTTCCTCGTGCAACAACCTGAATAACATGAAATCCTTCGGGTAATATTTCAACAACAGCTTTGCCTGTTTTAACAGCCAAAAGTGATTGTCCGTATGGAATGCTTTCAGTGTTTACCCACTCAGGTTTTATAGATTCCTGATTTTCATTAAAATTGGCAAAATCTGAAATTTTTGCACCATTATTGATTAGGTCAACTATGCTATCAGCCTGACTTCTCATTGCCTCGACATCTTCTTGTTTCTTTGGAACAAGAATCACTTCTGCTATCTGTATAGAGTCGGGCTGCATCTCTTTTGCTGCAAGTTTTGTTAACTTATATTTATTGTCCTCTCTGTACGGACCATAAATCTCCCCTACTTGTAGGCTAAACATAACCGAATCTATAAAAGTATTGCTGTATTCGTTTTTACGATAGAATTTGCCATCGTATGAACCATCAGAGTTAGCGCTGACGTAGTTTTGATTGTCTTGAACCAATGCGAACTCTTCTTGAATGTCTTTTAGCTCTTTAATTATTGCTTCAATATCGGTGTCAGTCGCTTCGATAGGGTAAAGTACATACTCAAGATCGATTGACAAGTCTTGTTTATATTGCTCTTTATGAGCATTATAATAGTCTTTCAACTCTTTATCGGTAACTGTCACAAGTGAGTCATTAATTGAAGTATAGGGAACATAAACGGCTTTCAAATCAACCTTAGCTGATTTTTCAATAGATGCATATCTTGCTTGTAGGTCGGTTACATATATTCCTTTATTTATTACTGAATAGTATTTGTCATTTTCGCGTTGCTGTAGCAAAAATTCTTCAAATGACATCCATGCTTGACGTGAACGCCCTGTGTTATCTGCATCTAAGTTTTGAAGAAATAGGACTACGCGTGAAGGATCAAAGGTTCCTGTTTCAGGATTTTGGAATATAGGAATACTTTGAACTTCAGGATGTATATTATTGCCCTTAACCATGTCTAACAACTCTTCACTCGATACTGTTAAGCCAAGTTTTTCTAATTCGTTACTCATAATCAACTTATTAACAAGTTGGTCCCAAACTTGGTCCTGAATTTGGGCATAAGTTCTGTCGTCTAATGAGGTTTGTCCCGAGTGCTGTTTCATGTTTTCTACGGTTTCATCGACTCTCTGTTGATATTCGACGTAATAGATTTTTTCACCATTAATTTCGGCTATATCGGGCTGTCCTCTGTAAGCATTTCTGCTTGAGAAAAAGTCTCCAAGGATGAAAGCGAGTAGAGCTACTCCCACCACTGCTATTAGTAATCCTGAACGATTACGTATCTTTTCTAATGCTGGCATATTATTAAATTATAAAGTTTAACATATTATTTGAGGGCACGAAAGTAATAAAAATGATTGATTTGTGCAAAAGGGATAGTTTTTTGTAACTTCTTTTTACAAAATTGTTAATTCGACAGTAATAATTTGTGTGCCTGAGGCTCGCACAATCTTAAATTTATAGTTTTGTATTGTAATTACTTGATTCTGTTTAGGTATATTTCTATGATGATATAAAATATATCCAGCAAGTGTTTCATATTGTTCACTTTCTTCGAAGCCTAATCTATATTTTTCATTTAACATATCTATTTCCAATCTGCCAGATAAAAGATACTTGTTTTCGTCAATCTTTTGATTTTCAAACTGATTTGTATCATGTTCATCCTCAATTTCCCCTATTATCTCTTCAAGAACATCCTCGAGGGTGACCACGCCATCGGTTCCTCCGAACTCATCGACTACTAATGCTATGCTTTTTCTTTGCTTGATTAGTTTTTTCAGCAACTTGTTGGCTGGCATAGTCTCAGGAACAATTAATACGGGGTGTACAATGCTTTTTATGCTTTCTGGCATTGAAAACATGTCAATTGTGTGAACATATCCTATAATGTTGTCGATATTGTTCTCGTAAACAAGAATTCTTGAAAATCCGGTTTCTGCAAACTTATTGGTAAGGTTAGATATTGAATCAGAAATATCAATAGCAACTATCTCATTACGAGGCACAATACACTCGCGTGTGGTAATGTCGTGAAAGTCGAGAACGTTGCGAAACATCTTAACATTTTGCTTTGATGTAGTAGGATTGTTTGTTATTGACTGATGTTGTGTAAGTAAATCGCTTAAATCATATCTATCAAAAGCCAACGTTGCATCTGTAATTGTGGATTTTCTCCCTGCTATTATTCTTAAAAAGAAATTAGAAATGTATGTAGTAATTTTTGCAATGGGATAAAATATAATGTAAAAAAACATTCCGGGAACGGCAAAAAATCGCAAAATCCTATTTGGATTTATTCGAAATAAAATTTTAGGTGTAAACTCTCCCGTTATTAGTATGATAATGGTAGAGATAATTGTTTGAGTAAACATAACCAACCAGTCGCCAGAAATAAATATTTCAATGTATGGTTCGAGTATTAAAGCTATAAAAATTCCATATATAACGAGTGCAATGTTGTTTCCAATAAGCATTGTTGCAATATATTGCGCTGGATTTTTTACGAAAACACCCATTATTGCCGATAAGTATCTGTTTTTTTTTCGTTCTATTTCTATTTTAAGTTTGCTCGATGAGATATAAGCTATCTCCATTCCCGAGAAAAAGGCAGAAAAGGCTATTGTTACTAATACAATTATGACGTATGCGATATTCATCTTTTAAAATCGGTTATTATACCAATTGTAATTTAAAAATAGTCCAATATTTTTTAAATTTTACAATGGTTTACCTCGACTACGCATTGAGCGGAGTTAGGGATAAATACCAATGTTACAGATACATAGTTCAAACAAACTATAGTGAAGTTTTGACTATAGTAGATGTCCCAATGGTATTGCAAAGGTAATAGAATATACTTTTTATACAAATTGTAATTTAAAAATAGTCCAATCTTTTAAAATTCTACAATTGTAAATACCGATGCTACAGATACATAGTTCAAAAGAGCGATAGCGAAGTTTGGACTATAGTAGCTGTCCAATCGGTATTAAAGTTGGCTTTAGCCTAAATCTATTAAAAATTCAAAACCCAATAATAAAGTGGATTTGGCTAAAGCCCAAAAAATATTTGTGACAATCTTATCCACAACTTAAAAATCGTGGCAATTAATTGATACTCCACCTATTAATTACTATTTGCTTTCAACTCAAATCAATCTGTGTAAATCCGTCTAATCCGTGTCATCTGTGTTCTAACTGCTGATTGCTTTTACCTTGATTTTCCTTATAAACATAAACGAAACCACAGTCAGCCCCGCCCCTATCAAAAAAGGTAACTTTCTGTCTATAAGCCACAGCGCGCCACCAAAAAGAGGTATGATAACTGCTGATATATGATTTATAGTAAACCCAACGGCTGTCAGGGAACCTAAATCCTTTCTGTCTGCGGTTTTTTGCAAGTATGTGTTAATGCCAATACTGAAATTCATAAAAACACTGTCGAGCATAAACAAGCCTACAACCACATAAACATTTGGAATAAAAGCATAACCTAAAAACACAACTATAAGACTAATGCTTTCTAACGATAGCACAACACGCTCACCGTATTTATCAATCGCTTTCGATATTTGCGGATTTAACAAAAATGTTAAAGCATAGTTTACGACATATATTCCTGCAACAGTGGAAACACCAAGCTCAAAACGCTCTACCAACAGAAATATGGCAAAAACCGTAAACACCTGCCTCCTTGCCCCGGTCATAAAATTTAAAACATAATAAAGCCAATATTTCTTCTTAATTACCAACTTTTTAACCTGATACTCTTTCGTTATTTTCAATGGATCTTTAATAAGCATATAAAATCCAGAAGCAAAAACGAAAATACCTAACAGAAGAAAGATTGTTTTGTATGGTAAAACAACTGTCAAAACCCAAACAAATGCTCCAACAGCTATGTTTGCTAATGCTCCGTAACCCCGTAATCGTGCAAAAACAGTTGCAGTGTCGGATTGATTAAAGTGCTGAACTGTAAGCGATTTATTAGTTGTTTCAAAAAAATGAAAACCTATTGACATTACAAGAGTTGCGAAAATAATCCCGCCAAAAGAGGTGAAAAAACCAGTAATGGCTACACCAAATCCCATTAACATTACTGACCATGCCGAAAGACGATGCTCCCTAATAACAAGCATAACATAAATAGCCAAAAAAGTAAGAAATCCGGGCAGCTCCCTAACCGACTGTAAAACACCCATTTGAAACCCATTGACACCTGCCACCTCTTTAGCAAAATTTGTGTAAAGTACTGTCCAACCCTGTAATCCTGCACTTGCCGTAATAACAAGCATCATAAGATACTTGTACATAGGATTTTGTCTTAAATGTCCCATTGATTATAGTTTATAAACGGCAAAGTTAACAAAAACGGAGCCACTTTATTTTCGATTTTGTGTCTGTGTTATGGTATTTAACATAAAAAATGGGTAAATTTGAGCTTTGTTTGAATAAAATCACTAAATAAGCAACCTATGAAATTTATTAACTATCTACTTATGTTCTCTATTTTGGTGGCATGTTCGCCCCAAGACCAAAGTTCCAAAAACCCCTTCTTTGTCAAGGATAATCAACCTATTGATTATGCCAAAGTTACGGCACAAGACATTGAAGATTATGCAAATCACACGCTTAAAACTATGAGCGAAGCAATTGAACAGTTGAAGAATTGCAATGAAATTACTTTTGACAAAATTTTTGTTGCTTTAGACAACATCTACAGCACAATTTACACTGCAGACAACAACTGTTTTATGCTCTATTGGACTTCTCCCGACTCACTGTCGCGAGAAGTTGGTTTGAAAGGGCATTTAGCTCTCGATTCTCTATCGACTGTGCTCTATTCAAACAAACAGATTTTCGACAAAATGCAAGCCTTCCTGTCAACAGATGAGTACAAAAACTTGCAAGGTCACAGAAAAATATTCGTTGACGATTTGATTCTACATTTTACCCAATCGGGTGTAAACTTAGACGGAGAGAAACTCGCTGAATATGAGAAACTAACAAAAGAGATTGGTCTTTTAACATCAGAATATTCCAACAACATGAACTCTGCAAGCGAAACCGTTGTTGTTGATGAAAAAGGAGCCGAAGGACTTCCCGAAAATTTCAAAAACACATACAAAAAAGCGGACAACACCTACGAAATACCTGTTATCAACGCTAATCGCGACCCGATTTTGAAAAGTGCAGCTTGTGAGAATACTCGCAAAGAGTTTTTCGTAAAATACAACACACGTGCAGCCGATAAAAACTTGGATTTACTAAACAACTTGGTTCAAAAGCGTTACCAGCTTGCACAAGTAATGGGATATGAAACCTACGCAGATTACAATTTAGTCCCCAAAATGGCAAAAGACCCCGAAACCGTTTGGAACTTTATTAACGATTTGGTTGAAAGAGCCAAACCGAAAGCCAAAGCGGATATTGAAGAGCTTAGACAGGTAAAAGCTACCGAAACAGGCAACAAAAACTGTAAGCTTGAGCCGTGGGATATAGCCTACTACAACAATCAGATTCTAAAAACAAAGTTTGATGTCGATTACGAAAAGGTAAGAGAATATTTGCCAATGGATCAGTGTTTACAGGGGATACTTGATATTTTCAACGAACTGTTAGGACTTGAGTTCCGCAAAATCGAAAACGCTTCGGTTTGGCACCCCGATGTTTTGATGTACGACGTATATGACAACAACACATTAAAAGGTCGTGTTTACTTGGATCTGTTTCCACGTCCAAATAAAGAGTCGTGGTTTTATGGTGTTCGGCTAACCGCTGGCAAAAAAACAGCAGGGGGATATCAAATACCCATTTCAATGCTGTTAGGAAATTTCACTCCTGCAACAGACGAATTGCCATCGCTTATAAGCTTCAAAGAGCTTAATACACTGTTTCACGAATTTGGACACATCGTTGATGGAATGTCATACGACGGCGAATTTGCTCTACAAGCCAGAGCAAAAACCGATTTTGTAGAGTCGATGTCACAAATATTCGAAAACTGGACTTGGGATTACGACATTCTAAAGCGTTTTGCAAAACACTATAAAACAAACGAAGTGTTGCCTAAAGAGCTATTTGATAATATGGTATCTGCTAAAAACGTATCATCGGGCTATTTTGCACTAAACTCATTAAGGAACTGCATTTACGATATGAACCTGTACAACCTCTATAATCCTGAAAAACCGTTAGACACAGATGAGTTATGGCGTAAAATTGACAAAGAACTTGGCATTATGAATTTCTACGTTGAGGGAACACACCCACAAGCAAGCTGGATACATATAAACACGCATCCTGTCTATTATTACGGATACTTATGGGCAGAGGTTTACGCACAAGATATGTTCACCGAGTTCGAGAAAAACGGCTTACTCGATTTAAACACAGGTTTACGCTTCCGCAAACTTATTTTATCAAACGGCAAACAACGTGACGCCGTAAAAGCGGTTGAAGAGTTTTTAGGACGACCCTCGAACAACGAAGCTTATATTAAAAGCTTAGGATTAAATTAATGGTAAAGTTATAAGATGCAAGGTGTTTATGCTTTAAGTAATTGAAACATAAACACCTTTTTTGATAAATCAAAAAACCTTGTGTTTTCAGAACTTTTATCGTATCTTTGAGCTATTCCAAGTTGCTATAACTGTCAATCCCGAAGGGATGACAAGATTATAGATACAGAAAAAAGGAAATGATTAACCCCGAAGGGGTGATATATAATCCCATCAAACAGCAAACCAAACCAACCTAATGTGCGAAAACACACCCTATCACTCGCAGAGTGGTAAATTGCACATTGCTAATTGTTAATTGATTAAATATGGATTTAAGTAATATCGAAAACATCGAATTAAGCTACCTAAGCATTGACGACTACGACGAGTTAAAGCAGATAATGATTGATATCTACTCAGACGGACCAGATGGATACTGGAGAAAAGAGCAGATTCAAAAGCTAATAAATATTTTCCCGGAAGGTCAAATAGTCATTAAAGTCAACGGAAAGTTGGCAGGATGCGCACTCTCCATTATCGTAGATTATAAAAAATATGGCGATAACCACACATACAAACAAATCATCGGCGACAACTTCAGCACACACACTCCAAATGGCGATGTGCTATACGGTATCGAAGTTTTAGTAAGCGAAAAGTACAGAGGTCTTCGATTAGGCAGACGTATGTACGACTACCGCAAAGACCTTTGCGAGCGACTAAACTTGAAATCCATCATCTTCGGAGGACGGATGCCCAATTATCATCTCTACGCCGACAAACTTTCGCCACGTGAATATATCAGGCGAGTGCGTCTGAAAGAGATGGACGATCCCGTTCTAAATTTCCAAATATCGAACAACTTTCAAGCCGTTCGGATACTTCGCGGATATTTGCGAGGAGACGAAGAGAGTAACGAATATGCCGTGCTAATGCGTTGGAACAACATCTATTACGAAGAACCAAGCGACGAAGCCTCCATCGCAAAAAAGATTGTCCGTCTGGGGCTTATTCAGTGGCAAATGCGACCGTACAAAGATTTGGACGACATGATGCAGCAAGCCGAGTTTTTTATTGATGCCGTTTCTGGGTATCATTGCGATTTTGCACTATTCCCTGAATTTTTCAACGCTCCGTTGATGGCGAAATACAACCATCTTTCCGAACCTAATGCCATTCGCGAGCTTGCAAAATACACAGACGATATAGTAAACCACATGTCCGAGTTAGCTATCTCGTACAATATCAATATTATAACAGGAAGTATGCCTAAATTGCGCAACAACCGTCTTTACAATGTTGGATATCTCTGCCACCGGGACGGCTCGCGTGACAAATACGAAAAAATTCACGTTACGCCCGACGAAGCCCGCGTTTGGGGAATGTTAGGTGGCGATATAGTAAAAACTTTCGACACCGACTGCGGAAAAATCGGAATACTGATATGCTACGATGTAGAATTTCCTGAACTTCCTCGCTTACTCGCCGACGAGGGTATGCAAATTCTTTTCGTCCCATTCCTAACCGATACACAGAACGGATACTCACGTGTAAGACACTGCGCTCAGGCGCGTGCCATTGAAAATGAGTGCTTTGTTGCCATCGCGGGATGTGTGGGCAACCTGCCAAATGTTCACAATATGGACATACAGTATGGTCAGGCTATGGTTTTCACACCTTGCGATTTCGCATTCCCAACCAACGGCGTCAAAGCCGAAGCCACACCCAACACAGAAATGATACTTATTGCCGATGTGGATTTAGATTTGCTAAACGAGCTAAACCAATTCGGAAGCGTAAGAAACCTAAGAGACAGAAGAACAGACATTTACAGCTTATCAAGGCGACAAAAAAAATAATGTAGGCGGTGTATGCAATTAGCAATTAACAATGTGCAATGTGCTATATTATGAATAACGTGGGTTGCGTTTTTAATGTAGAGACATCATGTCATGGCGTCTAAAAACGTAGAAACACCATATCATGACATCTCTACAATTCGCTGATACCTAATATATTATAGTTTCAATAGCAACGCCTTTTAAGGCGTTGAAAATCGGTAAAATGTTAATTGGCTTTAGCCTAAATTTATATTCGTTTGGTTTGTGTAACAGCACAAAACATAATGTGCTTTATTAAGATTTATAACTTTCATACGCCTATAATTTTTCGATCTAAGGTCGTATGTAACTCACATGCAGTATAGTTAAAAATTAAAAGTAGAAAGTTTGAAAAGATAAAAAAGAATTTCTCCTTGCTCCTTTCACCTTGTACCTTCATAAAAGGTTGGTATGTTCGTTTCAGAATTTTTAAAATACGGTAAGTTTGGGCTAAAGCCCAATATTGTCTGTTCACTTGATCCACGCCTTAAAAGGCGTGGCAATTGACTAACCTTTAGTTTGTTAGCACACTTTTATCACCCACTACTTACACGCCATGCAAACATAATAATAAGGTGTTTTTTGAGTGTCACAGTGTCAGAGTCAAAAACACTATGGCTACCAATTGAAAATCAGGCACTTAATTGCTCATTGTTCATTGCTCATTGCTACAGCATTAATCCAATGTTATCGAACTTTTCGTTGTAATCTTCTACAGCAAGACGAATTATATGTAATGCCTCGTCACGTTTATATGTGTGTGTGATTTCTGTATTTCTGTCTTCATTCGGCATATCCTTGTAGGTTAGGAAATAGTGTTCCAATCTTTTAATTGCAATTTCTGGAAGGTCGTCTATACAATCGAAATGTCCATATATTGTATCATTTTTTAGAACAGCAATTATTTTATCATCTGCCTGAGAACCATCAATCATTCTGAATCCGCCGATAGGAATTGCATTTACTAATAAATCGCCGTGTGAAAGATCTTTTTCAGTTAATACACAAATATCCATTGGGTCGCCGTCACCAACGATTCCTGTTCTTTCTGCCTTTTGACCGCAATATTCACCAACCCTCTTTCCACAAAAGGTTTGAGGAATAAAACCGTATAGTGCCGGAACCACGTTCGAGAATTTTTGAGGACGGTCAACGCGCAAGTAACCACTTATTTTATCAATCTCATATTTTACAGTGTCGGTAGGCACAACTTCGATAAAAGCTGTAACCTCTTCGGGTGCGTTTTCACCGATAGCGATTCCGTGCCAGGGGTGAGATTTGTATCGCAATCCCATTAATCTCCCAATTGGGTCTGAAAATTTGTCCATTTTATCTTGATTTTTAATGAATACCTTACTTAATTAATAACCACATAGTCACATAGTTTTTTTTATGTAAGGATAAATAGCTACACAATAATTATAGTAGCATAGCTACTATTACTATGTGTAAAACAAGTTTTCTATGTAACACTTGTATCAATATTTCCTTTTCAATTAACTATATTTTCTATGTATCTATGTGGTATTGAAAAAGTTTTTCTGTACTATAATTATAGGTAAATATACGGTTATTCATTATTTTTTTTACAAAAGTACAAAACTATTTTTGAAACTAAATAATATTGTTGTAATGGTCGTTCGGAAGTCCATTGAATAACAAATATTTACCAAACCTCGAAGGTGTGACATAATTAATCTGTTAAATCCGTGTCAACCATGTTTCAGTTTTTGTAAATCTAAAGTCCAACTTTAGAAATACATGTAAAAATAAAGTTATACTTTAGATTTGCATAAAAGTTTGTATCTTTGCATATTCTAAAATCGTTAATCGAATATGCTTTCAAGAAAAATAAACTTCCAAGAGACAAAAAACGAGAGTGTTTTCCTCTGGGGTGCACGTCAAACGGGAAAAAGCACATTACTCAAAATGTTGTTCCCCGATGTTCGTTACATTGATTTATTAAAATCAGATGATTTTGCACGCTACAACCGCCGTCCAGCGCTTTTGCGCGAAGAGTTAAGTTTACTTCCTGAGAATGAGATAATTATTATAGACGAAATTCAAAAAATCCCCGCTCTGTTAGACGAAGTACACTGGCTGATAAGTAACCAACATCTTCGTTTTATTCTGAGTGGCTCAAGCGCTCGGAAACTTCGTCGAAGTGGTGCAAACTTGCTTGGTGGCAGAGCTATACGAAAACACCTATATCCGTTTGTTAGCGCCGAAATTCCCGATTTCAACCTCGTAAAAGCTTGTAACAATGGAATGTTGCCACGACATTACTTAGTTGAAAATTCTGAAAACCGACTTCTCGCTTATGTAGGCGATTATCTGCAACAGGAAATAAAAGCCGAAGCGCTTACCCGAAACCTGAACTCATTTACTCGCTTTATGGAAGTTGCTGCACTAAGCAATGGCGAAATATTGAACTATAACAATATCGCTTCGGAATGTGGCGTAAGCGCTCCTACCGTAAAAGAGTATTTTTCAATTTTAGAAGAAACGCTTATCGGTTACACCATTCCCGCTTTTACCCGAAACGTTAAACGCCGTGTTATTCAATCGCCTAAGTTCTACTATTTTGATGTTGGTATTGCCAATTTCCTCTTGAAAAGAGCCTCCATTTTCCCGGGTTCTCCCGAGTTTGGACACGCTTTTGAGCATTTTATAATGCAAGAAATTATCGCATACATCGGATATTTCAGACCGCTACAAAATCTCTCATACTGGCGCACATCGTCAGGTTACGAAGTAGATGCCATTATCGGAAATGCCGAAGTTGCTATCGAAATTAAATCGTCTGACGAAGCGCAATCGCACCACACCAAAGGACTAATGGCATTTTCGGAGGAATTCCCAAACTGTCGGCTTATCCTTGTTTCGTTGGATAAATATCCACGCCGAATGAACAATGTGGAAATTTATCCCGCATTAGAGTTTTTGAAAATGTTGTGGAATGGCGATTTCTTTTGAAAAGTTATTTTGTTTGCATTAGTACAAAAATAAATAGTACCATTACAGACAATTTATATCAGTCTCAAACTGCGTTTCAACACTTCGGAGGTTATTGAGCCTGCCGAAATGCTACGCTCACTTCGACACACTTCGGCAAGCTCAGTGCACCGCTTCGGCTCCGCTCATTTCGACTCCGCTCATTTCGACTCCGCTCATTTCGACTCCGCTCAATGACCAAGTACAACGCTCCGCTCAGCGACCGAGCGCTCCGCATTGTTCATTAAAAAGGGGCGACCACAAGGATCGCCCATACTTTACTATGTTTTAACTGGCTTCGTAACCATTTCAAATTTAGCTATCCCTCCAGACAAGTAAAAATAATTCAACCACCAACAACTTAAATTTTTTTGAATCATGTTTTTTCGTAATTTGTAACTTTTATAGTGCTTAATTATGCCTAAATATGAGTTCATACTGCTTTGAAACGCTCGTTGTTCTTCTTTTGTTGGCTTGCGTTCTCTTGCAATTTTGTTTTGTTTTTCTATGGCATTATAAAAGTTGCCCTTTGTGCGGTTGGCTATGTATATTCTGTGCGGCTTAATTACTGCTCCGAGATATTTCACTCCTCTACTATAGTGTTGCAAATAGATTTTTTGCGGGTGTAACGTTAGCTTTAAAGTTGAAAATAAAAAATCTGAAATTTTTGGTATTATCGATAGCAAATAGTTTTTATCTTGGTGGATTAAAATAAAATCATCGACATATCTGCCGTAATATTTTATCTTCATCTCTTTTTTAACCCAGTGGTCGAAATCGTTCATGTAAATATTGCCAAATAGTTGAGAGGTTAAATTACCTATCGGCAAACCGCAATTGGGTTGTGCATGAAACAAACTCTTGGTTTGTGGCAAATCTTTCCAATCAGCTTTTTTCCCTTTTATAATACAGTTCTCTTTTGGGTCGTTGAAGATTGTTTTTTCAATAAGATAAAGAATTAGTTCTAAATCAAAACTCAATTTGTTTTTATTGCAAATTAACTCCCTTTTTACTTTTTCGTGAAGCAAAGATTTGTTCATCGACATGAAGTAACCCTTTATATCGAGTTTAAGAATGTAACAATCTTTGGTGTAATTACACGAACATGAGCGTATAAAATGGTCTATCCGCTTTATACCGTAGTGTGTTCCTTTGCCTTTTCTACAGCTATAACTATCGTTAATAAATGATTTCTCGAAAATGGGAGAAATGTAATTGCAAATGAAATGATGAATTACCCTATCACGAAAATCGGCTGCAAAAATCTCTCGTTTTACAGGCTTATCGACTATAAAACAGATACTTGGTTTCGGCATATATATGCGCTCAATAATCTCATTTGCTAAAGCAAACAGATTTGCCTCTAAATGCTTTTCAAATACAAGTGCATTGATAGTATTGCGTTTGTTTTTTCGTGCATCAAAATAGGACTGAAACAAATCCAATGTTATTTTCTCCCTCTCTATACCTGAAAACATTTTAGTTTGTAAAGTTTATGAACTAAGAAGTTGTTTTTTTTAAAAAGAGCCACGGGAAATATCTCTCCGTGGCTTTTTTTTCCTTTAAATCCCTTAAACAGCGGACAGAAAAGCCTAACTCCTTATTGTTGTTGTTCCTGTTTACTTTGCTGTTATTGTAGTTCATGTTACGGTTCCACGCGTTTGTATCATTGTTCTCCGTAGCACTCCACCAAATACCGTTGTTTCCAATGTTGTTGAAATTTCCATTGTTGTTACGGTAACCACCCGGCAGGGCGGTAAAAAGTAACCTCTAAATTTGTTGTACCAGCATTTGCAGCCAATACAATCTTTTATAGCTAACATCTACCTGTTTTGGTTATTGCAGGCATTTACAATGCCAGCGGGTTACCGGATTTAAAACGCTCGCTCGTCTATGCCGTAGCACGCACGACTCTGGCGGAAAACTAGTTTAGTTAAAAGTTTATAAAGTTTGTAAAGTTAAAAGTATATTAACTTTACAAACTTTATAAACTCAAAAACTCTTAACAGATTTTTGCCAACCTGTTAATTGTTTTGAAACATTCTCGACTACTTCATTTATTTTTACGAACCTATCAAGATTTATTTGTCTCATATCTTTCATTACACGTATTAGAAGCCTGATAACTTCTATTTGTTCGCGTGCCATTTGCAGAATATCGGCTTTTTGATATTTGGTGTTGGCACGATATATAAGTGTAAGCAACTCTATTGTCTCTTTTTTCAGGCTTTCGCCTACCGTATATTTATACTCTTTGCTAAACTCCTTTGTAAACTGAAAGATAGCTAAAAGCAATTCGTAAGTTGCCTTATATACTGGTAATTCGTTATAGAGCGCCATTTTTGAAAAATTTTTTTTCCTGCTTCGCAGGAAAAATTAAATAAACAAATAAAACAAATAGTCACACTTCGACAAGCTCAGTGTAAAAATAAAACAAATGAATTAATTAATCCCTTAAACAGCGGACAGAAAAGCCTAACTCCTTATTGTAGTTGAGCCTGTAGACTTTGCCGTAATTGTAGTACACGACACGGAGCCACGCGTGTGTATCATTGTACTCCGTAGCACTCCACCAAATACCGTAGTAGCCAATGGTGAGGAAATACGGTAACCACCCGGCAGGGCGGTAAAACCTGTTTCGTTAGTTGCGCCAGTATTTGGGTTATTCCAGTGTGTTGTAC
>DAOOBP010000038.1:0-19144 GCA_035407925.1 Salinivirgaceae bacterium | reverse complement strand
TGTGTCCCATATGCAACACACCTGTCACGTTTGGTGGCGGAATAACAATGCAATATGGCTCGCGATTATCAGGATCGGAATTAAAAAAACCATTGTCAAGCCAATATTTATACCATTTGTCTTCGGTTTCGGCAGGATTGTATCTTGATGATATTTCGGTCATAACTATTACGTGTTATTACATTAAAAAAAGAGTGGGCAAAGATAGTGATTTTAGTTTATCGATATTTTACGGGAAAATGTTTTCGGTCGTATTACAGATTTAACTACATGTCTTCCAGTTTCTTACAACAATTGTCAACTAAATGATTATTCTGTAGCGGCATATCGCCCCACTCTTGTTTGATATGGTTTAAAATTTCGACAACCTCGTCATACGTTGGTGCTGTAACTAACTTCAATCTTGTCTCTTTAAAATTCGGAAGTCCTTTAAAATAGTTGCTAAAGTGCTGACGCATCTCCAAAACTCCGTATTTTTCGCCCTTATTTTCAATACTTTTTAAAAGGTGCATATGCGTTAGTTCAACCCTTTCTGTCACAGTCAGTGGAGGCAAATATTCTCCTGTATCCAAATAGTGTCTTATCTCTTTAAATATCCATGGCTTACCGATAGCTCCGCGCCCAATCATTACTCCATCGACACCATATTTGTCGAAAGCATTTTTTGCATCTTCCGGAGTTTTTATATCGCCATTTCCGATAATAGGTATCTTTATGCGAGGATTATTTTTTACTCTGCCAATCGGCTCCCAGTCAGCAACACCCCTGTAAAACTGCGACCTTGTTCTTCCGTGAATGGCGAGCATTGCTATACCAACGTTTTGAAGTTTCTCTGCCAATTCTTCGATAATTATTGAGTTCTCATCCCAGCCAAGCCGAGTTTTTACAGTAACAGGTAGCTTAACAGCTTTAACTATTGAGCTTGCGATTTCGACCATCAGTTCGGGTGTGCGCAACATACCTGCACCTGAGCCTTTTGTTGCAATCTTTTTTACAGGACAGCCAAAGTTGATATCAATAAAATCGGGATTATATGACTCTGCAACCTTTGCCGCCTCAACCATTGAGTCATGATTGTTTCCAAAAATTTGAACAGCCATTGGTCGTTCGTAATCAAACATAACAAGTTTTTCTGTTGACTTTTTAATTGAGCGTATAAGTGCCTCTGCTGCAACAAACTCAGAACACATTACATCAACCCCAAAATGTTTACATATATACCTAAAGGTAATATCTGTAACATCTTCCATTGGCGCTAAAAAAAGCGGCTTATCGCGTAACTCAATATCTCCTATTTTTACCATTAAAAAAGATATAATATTCTGATTTTAAATTCAGTTTTGTTGTCTTCCGACTTCTAATTTCCAATTTCCAACAGCTCCCACACTGCCAAAATGGCAAAAAGAACAGAAGCTAGACCGTTCAAATTAAAAAATGCAAAATCGACTCGACTTAAATCATCTGCTTTTACAATTGTATGCTGATAGATTAATAATCCACAAAAAACAGATACCGCCAACACATACTTATAACCAAAGCCTCCAATAAAAACAGTTGCAATAATAAAAGCTGCTGATATAAAATGCGTTAACCGCGAAATATATAATGCTCGTTTTGTCCCAAAATAGGCTGGTATCGAGAAAAGTCTGTTTTGACGGTCAAACTCCTCATCTTGAACAGAATAGATAATATCAAAACCACTAACCCAAGCCCAAACAGCAATGCTTAAAAGTATCGGCAAAATTCTAAATTCGCCCGAAACAGCCAAAAATGCGCCTATTGGAGCCAATCCCAATCCTATACCTAAAATGTAGTGGCTAATAAATGTAAATCGCTTTGTGAAACTATATCCCAAAACAACAAGTAAAACTATTGGACTTAAATAGAAACATAGTCTGTTGATAAACCAAGTAACAACAATGAATGCAGCAGAATTGATTATAACAAAAATCAGTGCATTCGATGGTTTTATAAGCCCTTTTGGTATTTCACGACCTGATGTACGCTCGTTTTCTTTATCAAAGCGCTTATCGACATAACGATTAAATGCCATAGCAGCATTGCGGACAAAAACCATACAGAGTAAAACATAAACGAGAGTTTCGATATCAAAACCATAATTATAATAGTTTGTTGCTATAAAAAACCCCACAATTGCAAAAGGCATAGCAAACAACGTATGACTAAATTTTACCAACGACAAATAGAGTTTTATTTTACCCATTTTAAAATAATACAAGTGCACAAATTTAGCAAAAAACCTTGTGTTTCCGAGATTATTATAGTATCATCGGTAAATTGTAAGAGCAGTAGCGGATTGCGTGGTACTTTCCTGTCAAACTGCGATAATGTTTGAGCGGGCTATAAACTTGGTAGATTCAACTTTTTCTTTTTTGCCGTCTATTGTTATGAAACTTTCTACCGTATCTGATTAATTTCTAAAAATCCAAACTATTTTCAAGTAAAATTCTTGATTCAGCAATTAGTGATTTTCTCTGGTTTTTTAAATCGAAAGCTTTACTTGTCAAAGAGATAATTTCAGTTTGATTCTTAATCAAAGGAATTTTAAAATCACTAATTCTATCTTCCCGTAAGTGCGGAATAGTAGAAGCTACAACTGTTCTCTGTTGTGCTTGATAAAATCCTATTTCTTTTATCGAAAGGACAATAAAAAGATAAAATGGATTTACTTTTTCTTCTTTTGCAATAATTCGCAATATCCCACTTCCTAATATGCACTTATCAAAATCAGTTGTCATCGCTACAAGTCCAATTTTGCCATCTTTTGTAAACAAAATTTCTCGCTCTTTTACTTCTTGCCCAATTTCCTTGTATATAGAGTTTTCTATGAAATAATCGGGATAAGCATCAAAGTCATAATTGACTAAATCGGAAGTTCTTATAAAAGGCACATCGGTTTCTTTTCTATCCAGATACCCCTTATAATTTGAAGAGCCAACCTCGTTTCCTCTTTTAAAATCAGCAATATTTCCAAGCGTGTCACAAATATTATGTTTTTCTATTTCGTTCAATGTAGAAACAAAAAGTGGATAAAAATAATTGGGAGTCATCATATCCTCTTGTATAAATATATCATTTGATACAGAAAAACATTTTTTATTAATAACTTTCGAATAATCAATATTTAATGCTTTTAAAAATATAGTTTGTGCTTGTTTTATAAGTCGTAATGCTTCAACTTGATATTGGTCTGCTTTAATTAAGTTTTGCGTAATGGTATTTTCCGTTTTCTTATCCTTAATAAAAATTTTTAATGATTTAATTTTCGGATAGGAGAGCATTGGATATATATTGCCTGAAAACAGGTTCTTTACTTGAAAACGTGTTATTTTAGAATTAAGGAAACAGGATAGGTATTGTGGAGTTGTAAATTGTTCGTTGATTCTTATTCGCACAACATTTTGGTTAATGTTAGCGTTTTCAACATTTTCATTTACAACAGCGGAAATTCCGATATTTCCGATTGTGGTAAAAAGCACATCGTTTTTTTGAAGTTTCGAGCGTTTGAGCGTATCGTTTTTTTCGTGTGTAATATAAAATCCGTCAAATTCGTTTATGGAATATCTTTTTACCGAAGAATTTTTAATAAATAAAGCACCTTGTTCAACAAACTTTTGTCCTGCGTGTTCGCCGTCTGTCAAAACTTGCAAAACATCTTTATCGCCCAAACTAAATGAAGTTATGTCTTTTCTTGCAGAATGTTTTTTAATTTTCTGCTTGAAAAGATAGTAATTAGGAAATAAATTGTTTTCCAAATCTGCGTTTTGTATGGCAAATGCTTTTATCATAACACAAATTTTTCGGGTGATTTTACAAACTCAAAATACTTCGCACTAACCATAGCAACATCATCATCATCTGTCAGATTACCTCTTCGGTCGTGTCCGCAAGTTTCACATATAGCCATAAAAATGAAGTGGTCGTCAAATATTGTATTTTCTTTTATTTTTTCAGCGACGAGAATGGTTGTTTTTGTTGAAGTATTGGGTTGGAATGTTTCGGAAGGAACATCAATTATTGCTAAAATTTTTGTGTTGCGTTTCAAAAACTCACGAATATAACCAAGTTTGTCATTTCCGTAAATGCCGTCAGGTAACACAATCGCCATTTTTCCGCCTATTTTCAAGAACTGCAAACATCTTTCAATAAACAATATTTGTGGTTCAACACCGCCTTTTGAACCTTTGTTGTTCAAAATTGGTTGTAATTCCCATTTCTTTTCTTTTTTGTTAAAATTCCATTTGTGTCCTAAATCAAACTGTTTGAGAGTTTTTTCCTCTTTTACTGGAATTTTTGACCCAAATGGTGGATTAGTAAACACAATATCAAATTTACCTAACTCAATTTTATCTTGGCATTTATTGCTCCATTCGTTTGGAGTTTCTAAGCTGTTTTCACAAAATACACCCCCTCGACCATCGCCAATAATTGCCATGTATGCTTTGGTTACTTTGGCAACAAAAGAATCTTTATCTATACCTCTAAAATAGGTGGTGGCAACATATTGTTTTTCTTCTTCTAATCGTTTTTCAGACCAACCTAATTTTAATGCTTTCGTTTCAAGTTTTCCCCAAACATGTCGTAAAGATTCTATCAAAAAACCACCTGTTCCGCATGCAGGGTCTATTATTATTGAGTTTTCATCGGGGTCAATAATATCTACCATCATTTTAATTACATTGCGAGGTGTAAAAAATTGCCCTTCTCCGTCTTTTAATGCCTTTGATACAAAAACCTCAAAAGCATCACCAATCACATCCCTTTCCGATTCTGTTATACATAATTCTTGAATCTGTGCGACAGCAAAAACAATGGAATCAGAATCTAATGTTATGGCATCATCTTCATCAAAAACATCACTAAACCGTGATTTTACTTGCACAAAAAGGTCTTTTATCCTTTTTTCAACAATATCTTTTTCTTCATAAACACCTGCCCGAAATGATACTTCTTCATTTTTACCCGTATATTGTTCATCATAAATCTTACAAAAAAGCAGGTTGATAATCTGTTTTGCCCTGTTACGGGTGGAAGTATCATCTTTCTTCATATTACCATACAGGTAATTGTTTATCACTTTGAAATGGCTTTTTAAATCTTTGGCAGGTTTTAAATCTTTACGTTTGTATTTTCCAATGTCTTCGATTCTTTGTCCTTGTTTTGGAATGTTTGGGATTTCCAAATACAACAAATCTCCGTCTTTTTTTATCTTTTGCAGATTAATTTGCTCTTCTCCATTAAACCAAACTCCCCATTGAACATTACTGCACATATCCATGTACAGTTTCAACTGCTCTATACCATCTTTATGAGATTTCTTTTTACATTCTACAATGCCTATCAAATCACTTTCAATTCGGCTGTTGCTGTTAAAAACAGCAATATCAACAGGATATTCCCTTTTTGCTTCATCTGAAGGTGTTCGTCTAACAAAAAATTGTGGTCGTGTTTGAATGCTCTCTTTAGAGTATCCATATTCCTCAACAAGTCTTTTAGAGAAAACTTGTGTCGCCTCAATTTCTTCGGGCGTTGCTTTTATCTCCTGTCCAGAAATAAAATCAAGAATATATCCGTCTTTTATTTCTTTATCTTTTGACATAATACATTTTATTTCTTATTAACAGCAAAATTACTATTTTTATTTCAATTCGGCTACAATATCAGGAAAACACCTTCGGCACTTTTCTGTTATCGTGAGGTACACTGTTTTTCTAAGTTTGCACACAACTAGTTGTTTACGTTACAACAATTAAAAAATCCCGTAGGGATTATGGATTACATTAAACAAATTAATCAATTGACGAAAGTCTTTAGTTAATTTCAACTATCTTTACAAATAATTTGTGCTTTTAAATTCAATGTAAACATGGAACAAAATAAGATTAAAGAGCTGGTTGAAGATATTATTCCACAGGTTGAGTCTTGGTATAAGTGGTTACACCAGAATCCTGAGCTATCAGGAAAAGAGTTTAATACAAATCATTATATTGTTGATAAGCTGAATAAATTAACATATGCAGGTATTAGAAATATTGCCGGTACAGGTATCGTCTGCGAAATTCAAGGCAAACAGCCCGGAAAACATATTGCTTTCAGAGCCGAACTTGATGCACTCCCCATTGAAGAGAAGACCAAAATAGAATATAAAAGCAAAAACAAAGGCGTTATGCACGCCTGTGGACACGATTTTCATATGGCTGCTCTGCTTGGAATTGCTACAATTGTCAGCAAAAATATAGATTCATTAAAAGGTAAAGTTACATTTATTTTTCAGCCTTCAGAAGAGTCTCTTCCTGGCGGAGCATTACAAATGATAGAGCGTGGATTATTTTCCTCCAAAAAACCCGATTTAATTATAGGACAACACGTTTTGCCCGACTTGCTAACAGGGCAGGTAGGATTTCGCTCGGGAGCATATATGGCTTCAGGGGACGAAATTGAAATTACGATTGAGGGAAAGGGCGGTCACGGAGCATTACCGCACCTTGCAAACGATGTCGTGTTGGCTTTGTCACAAACAATTGTGTCGTTGCAACAAATAAAATCAAGGTTTGTAAACCAGACCGAGCCGTTTGTTCTAAGTTTTGGAAAAATTGAAGCTAACGGTTCCACGAACGTATTGCCCGAAATAGCGACTGCACACGGAACAATGCGAACCTTAAATGAAACATGGCGCGAGTCCGCCAAGGAGCAGATAGTCAACACTGTTGAAAAAACAAGCCAAATATTTGGTTGTAAAGGCAGCGTCAATATCCGCGATGGTTATCCTGTTCTGATTAATGACGAACACGAGACTGAACAATTAAAGCAACTTGCCTCTATCATTCTTGGAGAGGAAAATGTGGTTGATTTACCAATTAGAATGACAACTGATGACTTCTCTCGTTTTGCTCAATTGATTCCTGCTGTTTATTATAGGATTGGCGTAACAAGCAAAAACAAAAAAGATGTTGCAGGACTACACTCCCCAACATTTTTGCCTGATTGCTCAGCTCTTAAAACGGCTATATTGCTTCCTTTAGCGGTTTTGTTTTAATAGAAGCCACCTCTGTTAAACCTATATCAATCACAAAACTCTGATAAAATTAGATAATAAAAATCATGTAATACCATTGTAAAACTTTATAAAGATTTGACTATTATAAATTTACAATTAGTATAATTATCGAGGTATCAGTGTTTTGTGTATATTCCTGACTTAGTCATCGTCTCTCCCAAAAATTTTCTTGGTAATAACTACGTAAATTCAAATACCATATAGCAATCCACTAACGATAATACCGTTACTAATTGAAAAACTCATCTTCATATATATCAATATTATCATCTTTTGTACCACAATCAAGACTATAATTAATTGTTTCTGGTTTTTCAAAAGTATCTGTAGGATAGATATTTAACGACGGATCTGCATATACTTTTTTAATAAACAGTGCAAACACGGGCAATGCCATATTAGCTCCCTGTCCTATACTTAGATTGTCAAAATGAATCGACCTCTCCTCCCCTCCTACCCAGACGCCACAAGTAAGTTTTGGAACTAATGCCATAAACCAGCCATCAGAATGGTTGTTAGTAGTTCCTGTTTTGGCGGCGATTTCACCATAAAGCTCATATTTCAATCTTAATCTAACGCTTGTGCCTTGATTAACAACACTTTTCAACAAGTCTATCATTAAATAAGCCGCATTTTTCGATATAGCCTCATTCTTTCTGGCGCTAAATGTTGATAAAACATTACCGTTTCTATCCTCAATTTTTGTTACAAAAATTGGCTCAACATGTATCCCTTTATTGGCGAATGTTCCGTATGCGCCAACCATTTCATATAAAGATATATCGGCTGAACCTAAGCATATTGAGGGAACTTCTGGAATGTAGCTGTTAATCCCCATTAATTTAACAACATCGATAACTGCTTTTGGTTTAAACTGTTGCATTAACCATGCCGATATATTATTTTCCGAATTAGCTAAGCCCCATTTCAACGTAACCATTTGACGATCATACTTAGTACTGCCAGAACTTTGCGGTGTCCATGTATCACCCGTAGGAAGTAAAAATGTTACAGGGACATTAGGCACTTCGTAGCATGGCGTATATCCTTCCTGCATCGCCAATGTGTACAAAAACGGTTTAAATGTTGAACCAACCTGCCGTTTTCCACTCTTGACCGCATCATATTTAAAATGTTTATAATTAATGCCACCTACATACGCTTTTATCTCTCCCGAATGGTGATCCATTGCCATAAAGCCACAGTGTAGAAAATGTTTGTAATATTTTATTGAATCAAGTGGGGACATAACCGTGTCAATATCACCACGATATGAAAACACCCTCATCTCTGTTTTTGTGTTGAAATTTTCTAATATTTCATCCCAGGTCATACCAGATTTGTTGAGTACTCTATATCGTTCGCTGCGACGAATTGACAGTTTAATAATATGATCAACCTCATCTGGAGTTAGCTCATTTGAATATGGCGCTGTCTTACTATATCGTTTTTCTGCTCTAAATGCAGGTTGTATCTCGTAAGCCAAGTGCTCAAATACAGCATCTTCGGCATACTCTTGCATTTTTGAATTAATAGTAGTACAAATTTTCAATCCATCACGATACAAGTCATATTTTGAGCCATCAGGCTTGAAATTTTTATTACACCACCCAAACAAAGGATCTGTATCCCAAAGCTCAGCATCTCTCTCGAAACTCTCTGGATTTCGATAATTACGTTCATACGGATTTTCAGCGCTTATGTACATTCGAAGCATTTCACGAAAATAGGTGGCTCGTCCCGCTGTATGATCTAACAAATTATAATCAAGCTCAATAGGGAGAGAAGAAAGCGAATCATAATCATGTTTCGACAAATATCCATATTTAACCATTTGAGACATTACGACGTTTCTACGTTGAGTAGAACGTTCTGCATTTCTCACAGGATTATACATCGAAGGAGCTTTCAAAAGCCCAACAAGAACCGCAGCCTCCTCAACTTTAAGAGTTTTAGGCGATTTATTAAAAAACGTGCGAGAAGCCGAACGTATCCCAAAAGCATTACCACCGAAAGAAACCGTATTGAGATACATAACCATAATCTCCTTTTTAGTATAGTTGCGTTCAAGTTTAACAGCTGTTACCCACTCTTTAAATTTAGCTATACTAAGGTGCGCCATACGCCCTATAGAACTACGATGTTCTGCCGTGTCACGAGGAAAAAGATTTTTTGCAAGTTGCTGAGTTATAGTGCTACCTCCACCTTTGTTTGTACCCGTCATTACACCTACAAATACCCTAAATAATGCTTTTGCATCTATGCCTGCATGCTTTTCAAATCTATAATCTTCTGTTGCTAACAGAGCTGTTACTAAATGAGGAGATAGCTCATCAAACGTTGCATATGTTCTATTTTCAATAAAATATCCACCAAGAACGATATTATCTTCCGAAATAACCTGAGAAGCTATATTGCTCTTTGGATTCTCCAAATCTTCAAAACCGGGCATAAACCCCATTGCACCTGAACCTATTAAAAGGAGTATTATAAAAAATATAACGATTGGCGAGAATACAATTAAATATATTGCCAATATAGGTCTCTTTTTCATCTGTTTATATTTATTCAGTTAAAAGTTAAAAGTGGGAAGTAGAAAGCAGATACGGAGCATGCTCTGTATGTTAAAAATCCTTTCACAAACCACCAACCACAATTAACCATCCACCATAAAAAGACAAATATAGTACAAAAAATGTCGTAGCCTTATTTTAATCACGATATTTATTGAATATGTCAAAAATAAATATATCGTTTTACGCTCTGACTATTTGATTATTAAACACGTTTACACATTGCAGTACAAAATAAACTAGTTTTAAAATAAAGTTTTTAGATAAAAAAAGTCGAAAGAGTAATTTTAATTCTCTTATTTTTGCACCCGAAAAACAAAAACAAAGCAAAAAACAGCAATTTGCTAATTATTAAAATTTTTAGTTTGTTAAACAGGATATTATTTTTATAAAACCAATAACAATTAAACCGCTAAATGAAGAACCTTGTAATTGTAGAATCACCAGCCAAAGCAAAAACCATTGAGAAGTTTCTTGGTAAAGACTATACCGTTAAATCAAGTTATGGACATATACGCGATTTGTCTAAAAAAAATCTTGGTATTGATATAGAGGATGGATTTATTCCCAATTATGAAATCGACCCGGGTAAACAAAAAATAGTCACAGAACTCAAAGAGAACGTAAAGAAAGCTAACATGGTGTATCTCGCATCTGATGAAGACCGCGAGGGAGAAGCAATAGCATGGCACCTAGCCGAAGTTCTAAAACTTGACAAGAAAAATTCTAAAAGAATTGTTTTTCACGAGATTACACAAAAAGCTATTGAACATGCTATAAAAAATCCACGAGATATAGATCAAAACCTTGTCAATGCCCAACAAGCAAGAAGAGTACTCGATCGTTTAGTAGGGTTTGAAATATCACCCTTGCTTTGGCGTAAAATCAAGCCTTCATTATCAGCTGGCAGGGTGCAGTCAGTCGCTGTTAGACTTATTGTAGAGAGAGAGCGAGAAATACAAAATTTCAATTCAAGCTCAAGTTTCAAAGTTATCGGACATTTTATTTGCCACAAAAACAATCAAGATTACCTGATTAAAGCCGAATTAAACAAAAGACTCAATGAGAAAGAGGTAAAAGAATTGTTGACAGCGTGTTCAGAATATGAATTTTCGGTCAGTGAAATACAAACAAAGCCTGCTCGTAGAACACCTGCGGCTCCATTTACTACATCAACACTTCAACAAGAAGCAAGTAGAAAATTTGGATTTTCGGTTTCACAAACAATGGTAATTGCACAAAGACTGTACGAGAACGGTTTTATAACATATATGCGTACCGACTCAACAAATCTCTCCGAAGATGCCTTAGCAGCAGCAAAAAAACAGATAACCTCTGTATTTGGGCAAGAGTATTCGCAAACTCGACGTTACACAACAAAAGCCAAGGGAGCACAAGAAGCACATGAGGCAATACGACCTACTTATTTCCAAAACCAAAGCATAAAAGGAAACGCAGCCGACCAAAAACTATACGATTTGATATGGAAACGAACCGTGGCTTCACAAATGAGCGATGCTATTATTGAAAAAACCACCATAACTATACCGTCTCCAAAAAAAGAGTACAAATTTATCGCCACAGGAGAAATAATTAAATTCGATGGATTTTTAAAACTGTACAAAGAGTCGTATGACGACGAAAATGAAGATAAAGATACAGAACAAAATATTGGTCTTCCTCCAATAAAAGAGGGTCAACCTCTTATCAATTCATTAATAGAAGCAACAGAAAGATTTTCCCAGCATCCGCCAAGATATTCGGAAGCAACGTTGGTTCGTAAACTTGAAGAGCTTGGAATCGGCAGACCGTCAACTTACGCCCCAACAATTTCAACGATACAGCAACGCGAGTATGTTGTGAAAGAAGACCGCGAGGGAGACAAAAGGAAAATTAAAATCATTAAGTTACAAAACAAAGTAATCAAAGATTTAGAGAAATCTGAAACTTATGGAGCGGAAAAATCAAAGCTGTTTCCAACTGATATTGGTATAGTCGTTAACGACTATTTGGTTGATAAGTTTGACAACATTATGAACTACAGTTTTACCGCCGATATAGAAAAAGAGTTCGACGATATTGCTGCAGGCTCATTGCAGTGGGATCAAATGTTAAGCGAGTTTTATACGCCATTTCACGAAACTGTTGTGAAAGCAAGTACCGAAAAGGAGAAAAAACGAGTTGGAGAAAGAGTCCTTGGAACCGACCCTAAAAGCGGAAAACCAATATCAGTAAAAATTGGGCGTTATGGAGCAATGGCACAAATAGGAACATCTGACGATGATGAAAAACCACGGTTTGCTGCATTAAGAGCCGATCAAAGTATTGAGACAATAACACTTGAAGAAGCCCTGCAACTATTCGCTCCCCCAAAAAATTTCGGCGCCTTCGAAGGACACGAAATTACCTACGGTTCAGGACGTTTCGGACCATATCTAAAACACAACGGCCTTTACTATAGCATCAAAAAAACCGAAAATATCGACCACATCGATAATAAAAGAGCTATAGAAATAATTTTGAAGAAACGTGAAGCGGACACACAAAAAATTATAAAAACATTTGAAGAAAACGTAGATATAAAAATTTTGAGAGGAAGATTTGGACCATATATCTCTTATCAGAAAAAAAATTATAAAATCCCAAAAACAGAAAATCCTGAAGAATTATCCCTCGAATCATGTTTAGAAATCATAAATAAACAAGATTCTTCTAAAAAAACCGAAAAGAGCAAAACAGCGAAAACAAAAAAAGCATCAAAAACAAAAAAAGGCACTTCAAAAAAATAGGTCTAAATGTTTGAATTAAAAGATTTTTTTAAGCAGCCCGAGATAGAAAACAGAGACTGGCTAAATAATTCAAAAACGAAAATACACAAAGCTTGGAAAAATGGCTACGATATTTCCGATTTCAGAATGGCAATCGTTGGTATTTCGGACAATAGACACATTGAAGAAATTAATAATCAGCAAAATAAAACGTTACAACATATACGTCAACAGCTTTTTAAGATTCTATTGCCTAACAGTAAAATAGTAGTTGATTTAGGGGATTTGGTTGAAGGCAAAACCGTAAAGGATTCGTATTATGCATTATCTCAAGTTATTACAGTTTTACACTCCAAACAAATAATACCATTAATAATAGGTGGCGGAGACGACTACATATATGGTATCCACTTATCTCTAAAAGAGATTAACAAAAACATGAAACATGTACATATCGATTACCAGTTTGATAACAAACAAAACAGAACAAAAGTAATCGATAGAGGCAACTATTTTTATCACGCAAGCAAATTAGAGAAGACCATATCCGAAATAAGCATCTTAGGCACACAAGCCTACTATTCTGATTCAGAAGATTTTTCAAAAAAAAACAACATTATGTTTTCATCTCATCGATTGGGTTGGATAAGACAAAATCTTTTCGATTCAGAGCCACTGCTCAGAAATGCCCACATAGTTACATGTGACATGAACTCAATCAGAGTATCCGATAATCCCTCCAACACTTTAGGAATGCCTAATGGATTTCATGCCGAAGAAATTTGTCAACTCGCTTGGTATGCGGGATATTCGGGTCAGACATCAATTTTTGGTATTTTCAACTACTTCTCAGATTTCGACTTTAGAGATACTGGCAGCAAGCTGATTTCCCAAATAATATGGCATTTTATTGACGGATATATGCAAAATCCAAAAGAGAATCCCGAAAATGGATTAAAAAATTTTGAACAACTCCATGTATCTTGTGAAACATTTTCAACAGATTTATTGTTTATAAGAAGTAAAAAGACCAATAGATATTGGTTAATAATAGAAAACAGACAAAAAAAATTAAAAAAATTTTTTTTACCGATAACAAAAAAAGAGTATTCAGAGGCTGTTAATAACAAAATATCAGACCAGATAATACACTACTTATCAAGCAATAGCTGAAAAAACAAGTGAAATGGTTTGTGAAATGAAATTTTCAAATTATATTTTCGTTAATAATTTTATCAACAAACAATTATTCATTATGTTTGCACATAAAATTATTTTTTATTTACTTTACCGTCTTGAACAATGTAAAGTTTATGTGTTTTAACATGGATCTCGCAAAATGAGAGCATATATAATTGCCATACTCTTGTTTACGTCAGTGGTAGCTGTTAGTCAGCAGTTGCCGCAGTCAACTTTTTTTAATTATGACCACATGACAATAAATCCCGGATATGCTGGGACACAGGAAGGGATATGCGTCAATATTCTTGCTAGAAATCAATGGTTGGGATTTGAAGGAGCGCCAGCAACTCAAAAATTTGATGTTCATACGCCTTTCAAACTCTTTGGACTTGAGCATGGTGTGGGATTAGCTCTTTTTAACGATAAATATGGATTTGCAAATGATATAAACTCCACACTTTCTTACGCTTTTTTAAGAAACATGGGATACGGTAAATTAGGAATAGGCGTGGGATTTGGATTAAGTAATCAAACATTAGAAGGAGAATGGAATCAACCACAAGTAGGACAAGATTATCTTATTCCAGCTGCTTCAGCAAAAGGGAAATTAGCATTTGTCTTTAACTTGGGGGCTTTTTACAAAACCTCTAATGTTTTTTTAGGACTATCAATAATGAATTTAAACGCTGGAGACATGTCATTCAAAGATAACACAGGGATAACAAAATATTCGTATTTAGTTAGACACTATAATATCACTGCTGGGTATAATTATCAGCTTGCAAACCCACTATTTGAAATAGAGCCTGCCATTTTAATATCAACAATAGGAAGTTCTACACGAATAAACATAAACAGCACACTACGCTACAAAGGTAAAGTATGGGGAGGTATTGGTTACAGAAATACTGACGCTATAACAACATTTTTGGGCGCAGAATTTTTGGAAGGATTATTTTTTGGTGTGGCTTATGATGTAACTACATCAAAAATTGCTAAATTTGACGACGGATCGGTTGAGATCTTTTTGAGATATGTTTTTAAAATTGGAATTGAAAAAGACCATTCTAACTACAGAAGTATCAGATTTTTATAAGTACGATGTAAAACAGCTAAGATATGAAAAAACTACTTTATTTATTTATAGCAACTATTTTCCTTTACTCTTGCAGTAATACGGACACGGGTGAGCTAACAGGGGTTTTAGATAGAGCGCCTGTATATAGCTACGACCCATATGGTATGGTATTGGTTCCACAAGGCAGTTTTGTTCAAGGTTCAGGAGATGAAGACCTTCCATGGTCCCTAAATGCTGAAGCAAAAACAGTTTCTATTTCTGCTTTTTGGATGGACGATACAGAAATCACAAACAACGAATATCGTCAGTTTGTGTATTGGGTTCGAGACTCAATTGCACGTCTTGAGATTTCAAACAGTGGAGCTATAGACATTGAAGAAGCACGCATTGCCTACAATTCACTTGAACAAGACTTGAGAGTTGAGCCGTACAACATTGAAGATCAAGATTTGCCTCTAAACTGGGAATATGATATCCCTTGGACTGGTGAAGATCAAGAAATGTGGGACGCATATAACGTTGTAAAAGAAAAACTTTTTTATCCAAGCGAAGAGCGATTTACACGCTTTATTGGTCGTGAAGAAATTGATACTAGAAAATTAATTTTTGAGTACTCTTGGATTGATTTCAATCAAGCTGCACAAAAATTTTTACTCGATGGAAAAGTTAGACGCAGAAACTATAGCGCTGAAATTCTTGAGTCTGGTGATTACATATCAGATATAGAAACAAACGTATATAATGCACAAGCAGTTGAAGAAAGATATGTAAACAGAAGATCATTCATTCAACGCAATCGCATTTTAGTTTATCCCGACACGCTAGTATGGGTTGGTGATTTTTCGTACTCCTATAATGAACCTCACGCGTCAACATATTTCTCTCATCCAAACTATGATGATTATCCCGTTGTTGGTGTTACATGGATGCAAGCTACAGCTTTCTGTATTTGGAGAACTAATCTTATGAGCAGCTATTTAGTAAAACAAGGAAGTGTGTTAGCCCAAGATTACAAGCTTCCAACAGAAGCTGAATGGGAATATGCAGCACGAGGAGGTCTCGAACAGATGATGTATCCATGGGGAGGTTATTACACACGAGATGCTAATGGCTGCTTTTTAGCAAATTTTAAAGGAGGACGTGGAGATGTAACTAAAGATGGTGGGTTCTATACAAGCAAAGTAGGCTACTACGACCCTAATGACTATGGATTATATGATATGGCAGGAAACGTTGCAGAGTGGACACGCGACGCTTTTGATGAATCAGCATATAGCTACACACATGACCTAAATCCATCCTACGAATACAATGCTAAAAAAGAAGATCAACCCGTTTTAAAAAGAAAAGTAGTTCGTGGTGGTTCTTGGAAGGATATTGCATTCTTTTTGCAAAATGGAACTCGTACATACGAATATCAAGATACCGCGAAAGCATACATAGGATTCAGATGTGTACGCGCCCACATGGGAAGCGCACCAGCTGTATCCTCTAAATCAAATGTTTACTAACTAACTTAAAAACTATATAATATGACACTTGCTGAATTTATTGCGAGCAAAACCTATAAAAACGCGATGAAATTTGTTTACGGGTGGGGAGCATCCGTAGTAATTGCTGGAGCGTTATTTAAAATTATGCACTGGCCAGGATCTGGAATAATGCTTATTCTTGGAATGGGCGCGGAAGTTGTTGTGTTCTTTCTCTCCGCATTTGAACCACTACATGAAGATCTTGACTGGACTTTAGTCTATCCCGAACTTGCCGGGATGACAGACAGCTTTGAACCTATTGATAGAGCGGACAGAGACAAAAGATATCAGGACAACCGCTTATTGGACATTGGTTACACTCCACCTGCACGTCACGAACCATTTGACTACGGGCAAGGCGGTGGAGTTTCTGGCCAATCACCGTCAGGTTCTGGTCCTTCAGGTTTTTCAGACTCATTCTCGGGTGAAGGTTTAAAAGGCATGAAATCTATCGAAAAGTTTGATTCAATGCTTGCAAAAGCAAATCTTACACCAGAAATGTTTCAAAAACTCGGAGAAGGAATACATAAAGTCGGAGATATTGCCAACAAGTTTCATAACATCGAAGAAACTCTTGCTGCAACGGACGAGTTCGGTTCAAACATATCCGGAGCCTCCAAAGCTGTGGAAAACCTTTCCGTAGTTTTTAACAACAGCACAGATGTACTAAAAGATTCTGTAGGAACACTGTCTGAGTCATATATCCGTTCATCAGAAATGATCACTAACACAGGCGAGACTGTATCCGGAGCAGTTCAAGACGGCATAAAAACAATGGTTGGCGCTCTGAACAACGCAGGAAGCAAACTCATTGAAAGCATGAATAACTCAGAAACAGAAATGCGCCAAGTTTATCAAACTATGATCAATGAGTTAAACAGAACTGCAGAAAACGTTAGAGAATCCTCTAAAGGATATATGGATAACGTTGAACTACAGAACAAAAATTTATCTCAAATCAATTCATTATACGAATTACACATTCAAAATATCACTCAATATACTAACCTTGTTCAAGATTTATCGGGTAAAGGAAGTCAGATGGTAGAAGGCTTCAATGAAGGTTTACAACATACATTAGCATATCGTGACGAATTAGCAAAATTGAACAATCAGTTAGTTCGACTTAATGAAGTTTACGGCAGCATGCTTTCAACTGTTACTATTAACGAATAGTAGAAAGGAATAATTATGGCAGGCGGAAAAGAAACCCCAAGACAGAAGATGATAGGTATAATGTACCTATTTTATACAGCTTTGTTGGCAATGAACGTTTCTAAAGATGTTCTTAACTCTTTTGTACTAGTAAACGACAGCCTTACGGTAACCGTAGAAAACTTTACTGATAAAAATCAGAAAATATATTCAGATTTTGAAAAACAAAAGGTTATTAATGAAGCAAAGGTTGCAAAATGGAATGACTTAGCACAAGAGGTTAAAGTAAAAGCCGACGAATTGTATAACTATGTAAAAGGAATAAAGGTCGAGTTAGTTGTAGCAACAGAAGGTGAAGAGACCCCTGCTATTGAAAATGGAGATGTTGTAGCCAATCTAATTGAAGCTAAAGACAACGCATTTGTCGGAGACGAGGTTATGATTGGACCTACACAAACCGGGAGGGGTTTTGATCTTAGAAACAAATTAGATGATTTTAGAAATTATCTATTTTCATTAGTTCCTGATGTAGAAAAAAATTCAGTAGTTCGTGGCTCAATTCACAAGAATTTGAATACAGATCCTCCACCACCAAAGGACGGCGCTCAGATTACTTGGGAAAATGCGCAATTTGCACACATACCATTAGTTGCGGTCATAACTATGCTAACAAAAATACAAAGCGATATTAGAAACGCCGAAGCCGATGTGTTGAGATTTTTGTATGGACAAATTGACGAAAGTGAATTTAAGTTCAATAAACTAGAAGGCTTGGTTATGCCAAAAAGTGCAATGGTTATTAGTGGAGAAGAGTTTACTGCCAGTGTTTTTATAGCTGCACGTGACAGTACACAAGACCCCAAAATATACGTTGGAAGCTACGAAAAAACTGCAGAAGGCGAATATCAGATGAAAGGTGATTACCAAACTCTTACAATTCAAAACGGCGCAGGAATATACAGAACCGTTGGCAGACGCGTTGGTATGAATGAGTGGGGAGGATTGATTGAAATGACTGCACCTGACGGTAGTGTCAGACGATATCCATTCAAAAACACATTCCAAGTTAATGAGCCAATGGCTATTATTTCTGCCTCAGCAAATACAGTGTTTTACTCTGGGATATCAAATCCATTAGAGGTTTCAGTACCAGGATTCCCCATGGACAAACTATTCCCAACAATGACCGGCAGCGGACGATTACAGAAAAAAGGAAGTAGTTGGGAGGTGATACCCTCTAGTTCCGGGGGAAAAATAAAAATTTCATTAGCGGTCGAGGTTGATGGAAAAAGGCAAACAGTTGGACATAAGGAGTTTAGGACATTACCTGTTCCTCCACCTACAGCTAAAATTGCGGGTTTGAGTGGAGGTAATATTTCGAAAAACATGTTACTTAATGCAGGTAAAGTTGATGCCGTTTTAGAGAACTTTATTATGGATAATATTAGATACACTGTCAAAAGCTACACGGTAGTAACAAAAGACGCTAGTGGATTCGATTCTTTCGACGCTAATAATGAAGCAAAATTCAACGATCGCGTTCTTAATAAAATCAGATCGTTGCAAAGAAACGAACGTGTTACTTTTGAAAACATTATCGCAGCTGGTCCTGACGGTGATAGAAATATTGGATCCTTAGTGTTTAGAATAAATTAAAACTAATAATAAGACTTACATGATTAGTAATCACGTAAGTCACATAAACTTAAACCAAAAAAAACATATAGATATGAAAAACATTACGTTAATTTCTGCATTATTCGTATTGTGTTTTCTAG
>DAOOBP010000037.1:0-19559 GCA_035407925.1 Salinivirgaceae bacterium | reverse complement strand
ATTTTTCTTGCGCAACCGTGCTAAATTGTTACCTTTGACCCTCAATTAAAAATCATAGAATAAGAAACTATAAATGGCGAAAAAAAGCGGAAGTCTCACGCAGACAAAAGGACTATCAAATCAACATAACAATCTGTTCGAACAAATTAAACGAAAAGATGAAAATGGTAATGAATATTGGACGGCCCGAACTCTTGCAAAAGCCCTAGATTACACTGATTTTCGTAACTTTTTATCGGTAATTGAAAAAGCCAAAGAAGCATGTATAAATAGTAAACAGCGAGTCGAAAACCATATCGTTGAGTTCAACGAAATGGTTCCCATTGGTTCAGGTGCCGAAAGACTAACGCAAAGCTACAAACTCTCTCGTTATGCATGTTATCTCATTGTTCAAAATGCCGATCCTGATAAGGAAGTTGTTGCTTTGGGGCAAACTTATTTTGCTGTGCAAACCCGTCTACAGGAAATTCGTCAAATGGACGAGTATAACCGCCTGAGTACCGAAGATGAGAAACGTTTGTTTTTGCGCAACGAAATGGCAAAACACAATATCCAGCTTGCAGCCGCGGCTAAAGATGTAGGAGTAGTGGAACCAATTGATTATGCTATATTCCAAAACCATTCAGGAACTAGGTGGAATCATGCCTGAAAACCTGCCAACGGCTGATAGCATTAAAAAGCTAGAGAAAGGTAAGCAGCCAAAGCAATTGAATCAGGAAAAGAAGAATCTGAAATAACGGTTACCAGTTAGCAACGTGGCAATCCGTTGGTGACAGTTAAAAATAACACAACAAAAATTCACAGCATTTAAAATTAAACGATATGAAAAAAATCAAAATTGGATTATTATTAGGCATGGTTGCCGGAGTTATTGATGTAATTCCAATGATTATGCAAAACCTGACATGGGATGCAAATATATCTGCATTTGCCATGTGGATAGTTGTTGGATTTCTAATTGCAACAATTGATTTAAACATCAATTCGATCATCAAAGGTGTTTTGATCGCTTTCTTGGTTTTATTACCAACTGCAATTTTGATTGGTTGGAAAGAGCCTGTTTCACTGATACCAATAATAATAATGACAACAATTTTAGGGGGACTACTTGGCTTTTCAATTAATAAAACTTTGACTAAAAAGTAGAAAACTTGCAATCACCAACGTTTCATACCGTCGACCGTCGGTAAACGTAAAAGAGGATTCAGCCATTTTTGAACAATTACAAATGACTATTTCAACAGAACTAATATTGCTTGTCGGTTCAGCCTTGTTTTTTATCAGTATGCTGGTAGGGCAGGCGGGACACCGTTTTGGGGTGCCTATTTTATTGCTTTTTCTTATAGTGGGTATGATATTCGGTGCCGATGGCTTCGGGCTTAAATTTGAAAATATACAAATGGCACAGGCCATAGGTTCGGTTTGTTTGGCCATTATTCTGTTTTCGGGTGGGCTGGATACCCGGTTTTCGGCAATAAGACCCGTTATCGGTCCCGGAGTAGTACTTGCCACTGTGGGAGTATTGTTGACGGCTGTTTTTACAGGACTGTTCACGTATTGGATAACCGATAGTTTTTTCCCTGCGCTGGGATTGGGTTTTCTTTCGTGCATGCTCCTTGCTTCAACGGTTTCGTCAACAGATTCGGCTTCCGTTTTCGCAATTTTGCGTTTGAGAGGCTTGACTTTGAAAAACAACCTGCGTCCGATGCTTGAACTGGAAAGTGGTAGTAATGACCCGATGGCTTATTTGCTAACGGTTATGTTTATCGATATCATTCAGTACGGTGAAAATCCTGATTACTTGATGGTGGGACTAAGTGTGTTGATTCAGTTGGTCGTGGGTGCCGTATTGGGTTATCTGTTAGGGCGTTTGGCAGTAAAAATCATCAACAAAGTAAAAATGGATAACGATTCGTTTTATCCAATTATGCTGCTTGTTTTCGGGGTGTTTATTTTTGCTGCTACCTATTTTTTAAAAGGAAACGGTTACTTGGCAGTTTACATCGCCGGCTTGGTAATCGGAAACTCCCGGTTCGTGCACAAACGTTCTTCCATGAGGTTTATGGATGGATTCGCGTGGATGAGTCAGATATTGCTGTTCCTTACGCTCGGTTTGTTGGTTAATCCGAGTGAATTGATTGAGGTAATTGTCCCTGCGCTTCTCATCTCTTTCTTTATGATTGTGTTTGCGCGTCCCATCACGGTTTTCTTATGTCTCGCTCCTTTCCGGAAAGTGGGATTTAAAGACAAACTGTATGTGTCGTGGGTGGGATTGCGAGGTGCAGTTCCCATTATTTTCGCCATTTTACCCCTGGCTGCCGGAGTCCCCGGTTCGCGATTAATATTCAACATCGTGTTTGTGCTTACCCTTGTTTCATTGTTGATGCAGGGAGCTACTTTACCTGCTGTGGCACGTATGTTTGGATTGGCTAAAAAATCGGAGCAATACAAACCTTTACAGGATTTTGACGTGGACTTTTCGGAAGAAATAAAATCGGTCATGACGGAGATTTTGATTGCCGAAGAAACCTTGAGTTACGGTAAAAACCTGATGGAGATGCCTTTACCCGATAATACTTTAGCCGTTATGGTAAAGCGAGGTGACAACTACTTTATTCCGACAGGGCAAACCGAATTGCACGTTAACGATATATTGCTGGTAATTTCTGATGATGAGGAGGCGTTGAAAGAGACTTATTCAAACATCGGAATTTCGGATTTTACATACCGTAAAAATCAATAAAACGAAAATGTACAAAACAACATAGTACATGCGGAGTTCAGAGGTTGTTAAAAGTTCGTGGCATGTAATTCCGCACGATACTGCACGCCGTTAGCAAACATAAAAATATTGAAAATATGAGTACTGAAACAATAAAAATGGCAGAAAGATATGATAGAAGAAAAATTAGTGATAAAGTTAAAAAGGCAATGTCTAATTTTTATTTCAATCATTTTGTTCAATCTGAAAGAGAGCTTAAATACACCGAAATTATTTACAAAAAATTCAAATTAATTGATAATATAAAAATGTTAGAAATTGGTGCCGGTACTGGTGGAAACATATATTTTTTTAAAAAGCTTGGTTTAAAATGGGAGAATATTTATGCAAATGAATTATTACCGGATAGATTTGAAATTTTAAAAACGACATTTCCCAATATTAATCTTTATGAAGGAGATGCTTGTGAAATAGAACAAGATGCAAAAGAATTGTTTGATATTGTTTTTCAATCAACTGTCTTTACTTCAATTTTAGATACAAAATTCAAAGAATTATTAGCAAAAAAAATGTGGACATTATTAAAGCCTAGTGGTATTGTATTGTGGTATGATTTTGCATTTGATAATCCTTCGAATAAAGATGTTAAAGGTATTAAAAAGAAAGAAATAAAGAGCTTGTTTAAAGAAGCGAAAAGTATCAAATTTTATAAAACCACATTAGCACCACCAATTGGTAGGGAAATAAAAAAATCTTATCCTTTTGTAAATATATTCCCATTTCTAAGAACACATTTAATTGCAGTAATTGAAAAATAGATTAGTATTTTGCTAACATACAATACGCGAAAAACATGCGTAGAATTGTTGTTGAAAATGATATTGGTTTTATATTTACGAATGTTGTAAATTTGATTCGTGAATCAGATGTTGGCTATCATATCAAAAAACTGACAGTACAAGACAAAAAATAATATTAAGCAAGTATCAGATATACGAAAAAATTCAGAATCAGGGCAATAGGGGGGAAAGTAACTAAATCCAAACCAAAAGAGTAAATAAGTGGGGAGTCCACAAGAAAAAAGACTACAATCATCATATTAAATTCAAAAATTTAGAAAAAGAATGAAACAAATCCTCATTATGATTTTGATTTGCATTTCGGCAAATCTTTTTTCTCAAGTAGAACAAGTTAGTGAATACGCTGAAAAGAGAAGTAGTATTACAATTGGAATATTGCAAGGAGGAGGTTCCATGGTTGGTGCTGATGTGGAATTTTTGCTTACCGACCGATTTGGACTTCAGATTGGAGCGGGTTATGTTGGATTTGGAGGCGGATTAAATTATCATTTTAAACCATCAATCAGAAGTTCATTTATTTCATTACAGTATTGGAATCAAGGGATTGGTGATTCTTTTAGTCAAAATGTAATCGGGCCAAATTTTGTTTATAGAGGTAAGAAATGGTTTACGGCTCAGATTGGATTGGGTGTCCCCTTAAAGAAAGGACCGGCATTGCCTGATGATTATAAACTACCTTCTGTTATGTTAATGTATTCGATTGGCGGATATATACCTTTTTAAATAAATCATTTGAATATGAGAAAAATAGCAATAAACATGAAACATATTGAAATGATAAAGAAATTATTGATTCTAATTTTGATTTTGATTTCAGCAAATTCATTTGCAAGAATTGGTGATAATGATAATTATTGGATTATATCACAACACGATTATAACGAGAGAATTTTCAATGGTAAAGATGTTTTGTTCAGGAGATATCTTGTTGTTCCGTACATTGATAGGAAGTATAAAGACATTTTGGAGACTAAAAATGAAGAAGCTTTATTGGCAAAGTTTTCATTTATGCTTGATAGAAATAAAGTTTCCCGGATAGATAAGTACATTAACAATTGTGACAATTCTTTGGATATTAACAATCTTATAAAAGGGTTGTATTTTTTCTCTAAAAAACAATATGATCAAGCGATTGCTCATTTGGAGCAATTAGAAAATAAAGAGTATAGTTTTTTACAACTGTTGATAATAGCTGACTGCAAATACGAGTTGCTTCAGGATAAAAAGAATTACAAAACAATCATTGGAGCATATCAGGTCGCATTAGATTGTACTGATAATGAGCAAAATAAAGCAGTAATAAATAACCGGATTAAATATATAAAATACCATTAAGCACAATGAAGAATACCATTGAACTGATTGTTGATGATTTGAATGTATATTTTAGTAAACAGGATTAAACAGCAACAAACTTTGTAAATTATTTAAACCTATACTCTTCTCAAACACAGATAAAAACAAATAGAAAACACAGAAGAATGTCATAGATTTTATATTGACAAATGTTGTATATTTGTTTCGCAAAACAGATGTTGTGTGCAATAATGCCCGATGCATAACCCTGCATGTAAAACAATATGAATCTAAGGAAAATTTTGATTTGGACTTTGAGGTTGATTTTATTGATAACTCTTTATTTTCCCATTTGGATTTTAGGGGCAATGGTTGTTGGAGACTTGATGCCGCAGGTGCCTTCAGAGCCCGGTTTACTAAATGAGGGAGTCGGCATGGTTATTTTGGGCATAATCAATACGGTTTTAATAGTTGGATTGATCGTTACTTCACGATGGAATGGGTGGCGACTGGCATTATCTTTAGCGTTCGCTTATTATGGGGCATTTACATTTATTACTCAAATTGAAACCTGGCATTTTCTTACTGAAATAACGGTATCGCCCGGGTTGCTTCCTCGTTTGTTTATCATGGGCTTGTCAATACCAATCGTTTATATCCCTCTTGCCATCCTTATATGCCAAAAATGGAAGAAAAAAGATATTGCCACCAACAATTACTATATGGTTTTACCTTTTAAGCAACTTCTTTTAAAGTTTGGTGTCATTGCTGTTATTTATCTGATAATCTATTGGTTGGCAGGATACTATATCGCATGGCAAAATCCCGAATTGAGAGCATTTTACGGCAATCCCGGCGAAATAGAACCTTTCTTTGCCCACACGCTTGCTACAATATGCAAAACACCGGGTCTGATTTTGTTGCAATTAGCCAGAGGTATCCTATATGCGATAATAGCGATGCCGATAATTCTTGGTTCCAATGTTAAACCGTGGATAACCGGATTGTTAGTAGGATTTCTTTTTGCGATACCACATTTAGGGCATATTTTGCCTAATCCGTTGATGCCCATAGCCAGTGTGAGACTCAGTCACATGATTGAAACAGCCACTTCTACCTTCGTGTTTGGATTAATTGTCGTGTGGTTGCTGCACCGCAGGCACAGCAATTTGAAAGATTTGTTTTCTAAAAAGATATAAATATCACAATTTCAATAAGTGGGTGATAATTTTTCACAGCCACAGCACAAATTCCTTATCAGTTAACCACCCCCTCAGCCTTACTAAATCATAAATTACCTAAACTGTTTCAAAAAACTATGACCAATAAATTCCAAAATAAATATCGCATACCATCCACCCGATTGCAAAATTGGGATTATTGTTGGGCAGGGGCGTATTTTATTACCATCTGCACCAAAAACCGCGAACATTATTTTGGTGAAATTGAAAACGGGGAAATGCGATTGTCGGAAATTGGACATATTGCGGAACAGGAATGGATAAAAACATTCGACATGCGACCCGATATGAATATACAAATGGGTGAATTTGTGGTAATGCCCAATCATTTTCATGCCATTATTATTATCGGGGAAAATGAATATAATCAACGTGATGATGATGGTGATGATCATCGTTGTTGTAGAGACGCAATGCATTGCGTCTCTACGTCGTCGCAACCGCACAACAATCCCAAACCGCATTACATTCCCATGGCAACAACGGAAACGCCCATGACAACAACAACCACGCCCCCACAAACGCAATGCGTTTCCACCAAACAACCACACGAAATCAATGCCCCCAAAAACCGTTTTGGTCCACAATCAAAAAATTTGGCATCCATCATTCGAGGTTTCAAAATTGGTGTAACCACCCATGCACGGAAAATCAATTCCGAATTCGCATGGCAACGCCTATATCACGACCATATTATTCGTGACGAACAATCATTTAAACGAATACAAACCTATATATACGAAAATCCGGCAAAATGGGTTGACGATATATTTTATAATTTCTAATTTTTAAATCGTAACTTTGCATTTCACAAGGGACAACCAACACAACAATTATAATGAAAAACTGGATAAATGGGATTCCACACGAAATTGCTTTTTGGGAAGGAGTCTATTCCAATAAAAGGCGTATTGAAAGTTTGTTTAAATGGTCTAAGTATAATAAGGAAATAGAACTTCTTAACTTCGATGTCAAAAACTTTCTTTCTCAAAAAGAAAATCCAATAATAGTTGATGCCGGTTGTGGAATGAGTTTCTCCAATGGAGATAAACTGGACGGCAAGCAATTGAATGTATGCTATATTGACCCTCTTGCACCGTTTTTCAATAAAATTATCGAAAAGAAGAAGCTTGAATTACCCAAAATAACATTTGGATTTATAGAATACCTTTCGGCTTTTGTTCCGAATAAAGTTTCCTTGATAATAGTACAAAATGCTCTTGATCACTCTAAAAATCCACTTAAAGGAATTTTAGAGTGTATTGAGAGTCTTGAAATCGGAGGAGTTTTATACCTGCGACACTTTCGAAATGAAGCTGAAACTGAAAATTATCGAGGTTTTCATCAATATAATATTGCTGTCGAAAACGATAATATGATAATTTGGAACAAAGAAATGAAAACCAATATCAATTCTTTTTTAAAAGATTTTGCGACCATAAAAACCAGCACTTACGGAAATGAAGTTATCGCAGTTATTACAAAAAAACAGGAACTTCCGAATGGACTTATTGATTGCAAAAAAGATATTGCGGATTTATCTAATCAATATATTGAACTGATACAAAACTTTAATAAAGTCTCTTATTCGTTTTTGTATCATTGGAATTTTTTCAAATTGCGAACTATGCATTTGTTTGCACAACTTTTTAGTTGGAAAACAAGACAGAGAATAAAAGGAATAATTAAAAAAATAAAATTTAAATAAACTATGTACATCAACACAAAAATAGCCGGTGAGATTTACTACGTGGGCGTTAACGACCGTATCAAAGAAAAGTTCGAAAATATGTTGCCGTTGCCTTATGGTGTTTCGTACAACTCATATCTGATTGCTGACGAGAAAGTTGCACTGATTGATACTGTCGAAGCATCCCATGGCGATATTTTCATTCAAAAAATTCAGTCTCAACTTCAGGGGAGAAACATTGACTATTTGATTATCAACCATATGGAACCCGATCATTCCGGTTCAATTACTCAGCTTCGGAAGTATTACCCGAATGTTACCATTGTGGGCAATAAAAGAACGCTGGAAATGGTAGAGGGATATTACGGAATTGACGACAATACCATGGAAATCAAGGATGGTGACCAACTTTCGTTGGGACGACACCAGCTCACTTTTTACCTTACACCGATGGTGCACTGGCCCGAAACCATGATGACTTATGATGAAACCGAAAAAGTCTTGTTCTCCGGTGATGCTTTCGGATGCTTTGGTACGCTTGATGGCGGAGTGCTGGATACGGAAATAAACCTGGATAAATATTGGGATGAAATGTACCGTTATTATGCCAATATTGTAGGAAAATATGGTTCACCCGTGCAAAAAGCCTTGCAAAAACTCGCATCGCTTGAAATTCAATATATCTGTACCACGCACGGTCCGGTTTGGCATGGAAATATTTCAAAAGTTGTGGATATTTATGACCGGCTGAGCCGATACGAAGGTTGTGAAGGTGTCGTGATCGTATATGCCAGTATGTACGGTAATACGGAGCAGATGGCAGAAGCTGTGGCACAAGGATTAGTCCGCAACGGTATTAAAGACGTAGTGATGCACAATGTTGCCAAGTCAGATGCATCGGTCATTTTGAGTGATATTTTTAAGTACAAAGGACTTGTGATAGGTGGTCCGACCTACTCCAACGAATTGCATCCGGATATTCATTCACTTTTAACTAAAATTGAACTGCGGCAAGTAAAAAACCGGGACTTTGGATTTTTCGGTTCATTCTCATGGGCAGGAGTTTCCGGCAAAAAATTGGCTGAGTTTGGTGAAAAAATGAAGTGGCGCATGGTTGAAGACAGGGTAGAAGAAAAAATGGCACTCAAAAAAGACAACTACCTAAAATGCCTGGGTTTAGGAAAAAACCTGACCGAATTGCTTCGTACACCTGACACTAAGGATGAGAATAGTGATTGATTTAGTTTTTGAATATTGCATCAAATCTTCACAAAAATTTAACACCTTTTCTTTCACATTTATCAGCGAGATGAATATTTTTGTATCGGTCTGAATTTTAGATGTGTGAAAACAAAATCAGTTTTATTGGTATTCTCGTCGATTGTGGTTTTTTACATCGGTTGGGGAGTTTCTCAACTGATAAGTATCAAAACGCAGCACTCGCTACCATCAAGCCTGTTGTTTTCTATTATTTTTACAGGACTAATCGGGTGTTTTATTCCAATATATTTCAAGAATAAATTTCGTTGGTGCTACAATAAACCAGGTTCAAACAGAGCAGTAGGTTATCTTTTCCTGGTTTTAGCCGTTCTGTTTTCAACAGTATTATCAGGAGCTTTTATTAAAGTCATTGAACTGAAATATTCTTGGAGCTTAATGCTGAAATATATACTGCTGTTTTTCCCCATGTCATTGGGAATAGGTTTATTTGCGTTTTTGTTGATTCCGAACACGATACAGGGTTGGGAGAAGAACAAAATGAAAAGTGTGTTGCTAATTTTTGCAATAGGCGCTTTTTTCTTTCTCTCATTTTATGTTGATTCGCTGTTTCAAGATATAGAACTGGCTGCTACCATGGGGTTTATCGGATTGTTGCTGGGGTTGGGGTATATCTTTCTTAGAAACTTTTGGGTTGTGTACTCAGCACTTTTTATAATTATATTAGTGAACACATTGGCTGACAATAAGTACGATGAGTATAATTATTGGGTTGTGATTATCAATACTTTACTCTCTTTAACAATACTCACGTTTGACTTTATAAAGGATAGAAAAATCAAAAATTAAAACCTATCAAAAGAATCAAAAATGAAAGACAATAGCAATTCAGTTACAATTTTTAATGCTCGAATTATCGGGACTTTCTTTTTATTAGCTTTTTTAGCCTATGGATTTGGAAGACCCTTTTTCGAAAGCACAAATAATCCCGTAAAATATTTAGGTGCATTCTTAATAATCGCCAACTCGGTAATGGTTCTGTTTATTGGGATTTTATTGAGGAAAACATTGAAACTGTATAATCCATTAGTTGGCAATATTTATCTTTTTACAAGATTATTTGAAGCCTTAGCTCTCCTAACAATATTTCTAAACGGAAGTGTATCAGATGATTTGGGATATTTTCTTGCGATGCTGGTGTTAGGAATTGGCAGCATTCCCATGTGTTTGACATTACTTAAATACAAAATCACACCATCCTGGTTGGCAATTTGGGGGGCGATAGGCTATGCTGTTTTTGCTTTTGGCTTTCTGATGGAATTGTTTGGGAAAGAGTGGAGTATGTATCTTCTCGGTCTCGGCGGACTTTGGGAGGTGACATTTGGGATTTGGTTGATTGTTCGGGGAAGTAAAAACAACAACTTGTTAACAGATGCTTAATTTTTGAAGAAAGGCAATCATAAAATTGAAAAATTATGAAAAACAGAAAAATGAAAGATTTAAAAACAGGAATTACACTTATAGTATTGGGCAATGTACTATATGTGTCAAAAGATTTTTTTTGTAATATAACGCCAAGTGACCTTGGTGATTTTATACTGGGTCTGTCATTAGGTCTTGGAGTTGGAATTAACGTAATTGGGATAATACTTGTCTTTGTTTACATAATAAGAAAAGAGAAAAAATACAGACAGCAGTAACATTTTAAAGTGAAAGTAATATAAACGAATATTTTACTTTTCGTCAACTGTGAATAGTCTCTTTATTGCGGAGCAAATTAAAGCCGGCATGGAGGGATGAAAGCATTTGCTCCATACTTTGCCGATTAGCTCTGATAACGAAATAATACTTTGAAATATGACAATTATAAAACTTATTAAACAGGAGGAATATAAAAATGAAAAACAATGAAAGATTTATTTGGGGAATATTATTAACAGCGATAGTATTTCTAATATCATCATTTGTTAGTAGAAAACTACAAATTAACATTGAATTTATTCCTAAATCCTTTTGGGGTGACACGCTTATACTGATACTTTCAATTGCTTTGATTTGTGGTCTCAAAAAGCATGTGAACTATAAAATTTCAGTGCCAAAGTTCAAAAAGACACTAAAACCAATGCTGTTTGGTTTTTTGGCAGCAGTAATAGTCAATGTTTTTATGACTATTATAGGAAATATCTTTGGAATCAAAGCTGAATCGCATTATGCCTTTGATGTAATGTCGCCGTTGCAGTTTTTTCTTTTCATATTTATCTACGCAAGTGTAGTAGAAGAAGTTTTGTTTCGCGGATTTCTTCAAAATATATTAAAGCCGTTGAAAGACAAAGGAATAAAAATCTTTAAAAGGCATGTTAGTTTGCCTGTAATTATTGGAGCATTAGCGTTTAGCTTAGTGCATTTAAACTTGATAACAACAGGTGCGGGTGCTTTCTTCTTGGCTAGAACCCTTATTGCGACATTTACACTTGGATTGATTGCCGGTTATTATCAGGAGAAATATGATAACAATGCGTATGCAATTCTTACCCACATGGCAGGTAATTTCATGGGATTAATGGCGTCATTATTAACGAGTTTAACTTAAACACAACAAACTAAATTTGGAATGAAAAGAATACTATCAGTATTATCAGTGTTGCTAATTTTTACAAATTGCACCGATATGAAAAGCGTTTTTATAAAAGATAAATCCGAATTTATTGAAAGGAATAAGGGTCATAAGATTGAAGTATTTACCGAAGATTTAATAAAAAACCTACCCGAACCTTTAAAAAAGTATCTTCGAGTTTGTGGTTATATAAACACTCCTATCCCCGTAAATGCTAATGTGTATTGGACCGAAAGTTGGTTAAAAATGTCGCCGGATAAGGATTGGATAAAACTTCACACCATGCAATTCAATTCCGTGAAGCCGATAGGAAGGACAGCCTACATGAAAATTTCCGGTATGCCGGTGGCAGCAAGAGATCTATATTGGGATGGTTATGGAGAAATGAACGTAAAGCTACTGAATTTGATAAAAGTAGCTTATGATAACAGTAAAGAAGTTGCACAGTCGGCGCTTATATCAACTTTTTGCGAATTTACGTTTATTTCGGGTTACTTGCTATCAGATAATGTAAAATGGGAACAGATAGATGATTGTTCAGTTCGGGGAACACTCACAGATAACGGAATTGAAGTTTCAGGGATGTTTTACTTTAACGAAGAAGGACTGTTTACACATTTCGAAACATCCGACCGATATTTTACAGTCGGCAAAAACAGCTATAAAAAAGTAAAGTTTTCAGTTGTTGTAGATAGCTATAAATCGCAGGACAAATTAAAAATTGCCGAAAAAGTGAAAGTGATCTGGCATCTGCCGGAAGGCAATTATGAATATTTTAGGGGAACTGTCGATAAAATAAGGTTTAATGTTTAAAACGAACAATTCATCATTAAAAAATCAAACAATCATGTTAAAATTAAAAGATATTTTACTGCTTTTATTGATAGTGGTTTTAACCGCTTCATTTCTTTTTGTAGGTAAATGGACAAGCGGAATTGTTATTTTCGACAATCTGTCGCCATTAACCAATCACCAAATTGTGTATCAAGGTATTACTCTTTTAATCGCCCTTCTTCTCTTGCTTGTTTTATGGGGATTTAAAAGGGAAGAGTTTAAAACTTATTTTAGAAAAGGGAATATCTCTGCCAAAATAACTCCTGAACCTTGGGTTGGAATAAAGCCGAAAGGCAATCAAACTTGGTTATCTTTTGGGTTGAGTATCGGAATAACTATCTCTGTCGTTACGGCAATAATTATTTATTTTCAGTTGTTAAATGGAAAAGCAATTGACCTTAGCAATATACTACCTATTTTGCTTTTTAGTCTTATTTTCTCGTTGACCAATTCATTTATAGAAGAAAGCGTTACAAGATTAAGCGTAGTAGTCGTACTGAAAGGTAAGCTAAAAGATAGAATAATCCCTTTTATTTCTGCTCTGATATTCGGTACAGTCCATTATTGGGGCAATCCGGGCGGTATTCCGGGCGTATTGGCAGCCGGATTTTTGGGATGGTTTTTAGCGAAATCAATTCTCGAAACTAAAGGATTTTTTTGGGCGTGGGTGATACATTTTGCGCAAGATGTGATTATCTTTACGGCACGTTTCTTAGCGGAATTGATCAATCAACCATAACAATAAAATACAATGTCATTACAAGAAGTCCTTGAATTTCGCCGTTCTGTTCGCTATTTCGATGAAGCGAAAGAACTGGACACTGAAAAGGTAAAGCGCTGTATCGAACTGGCAACGCTTGCACCTAATAGTTCCAATATGCAATTGTGGGAATTTTATCACATTACCGACCCTGAGATGATGAAAAAAATATCCCATGCCTGTCTGGATCAAAAAGCAACAGAAACAGCTAAACAAATTGTAGTTTTCGTAACTCGCCGTGATTTGCACCGCAAACATTCAAAGGCTGTTTTGGAATTTGAAAAAGGGAATATTGCCCGTAATAGTCCACCGGAAAAACAAGAAAAACGATGGAAAAATCAGCGGGCTTACTACACCTGCTTGATGCCATTTATTTACAGTCGCTTTTTTGGATTACTTGGAATTTTCAGGAAGATTCTCTCAATGTGTATCAGTCTTTTCCGTCCCATGGTAACCTCAATTTCGGAAAGTGATATGCGTGTAGTTGTACATAAAACCTGCGGTTTGGCAGCACAAACCTTTATGATTGCCATGGCAGAGATCGGTTATGACACATGTCCATTGGAAGGTTTTGACAGCCGCAGGGTTAAAAAATTGCTCAAACTGCCTTGCAGTGCCGAAATCAATATGGTTATTCCCTGCGGAATCAGAAAAGGAATGCGTGGAATTCGGGGAGAACGGTTTAGAGTGCCGTTTGAGGAGGTGTACAAGGCGGTGTCTCATAAGTGACCACTGCTGCGTTACTTTCGATGGTTGCTCAGTGCCTTGCATTTGGATACTTCTAAGACACCTTACTGTTTCTAATTGAATAATTGTTTTGAGACAGCCCCAGTAATAACCTAAATATTAAAATATAATCTTCATAAAAAATTAACACCTTTTTTTCGTGCCTAAGTGTGATATGGGTGTTTTTGTGTCAAACGTAAATTATACGTTGGCAGCGTAAGAAACGACAGTTGAGGAATTTAAGGACAATTAAACATGCAGACATTCATACACTGCTTTTTACATTTGGTATTTCCATTTTTTATCGCATATGGATTTTTTAGAAATGATTGGAAGAAAGTCTATTTGATACTTATTGCCACCATGTTGGTTGATTTAGACCATTTAGTTGCAAATCCAATATTTCAGATAGACAGGTGCAGCATAAATTTTCACCCTTTGCATACTTATTATGCGATGATAGCTTATGTGGTATTGCTTTTTTTTCGTAAACCTTTTAACATCATTGGGATAGGCCTTTTATTTCATATGCTGACGGATTTTATAGATTGTATGATGATGTATGCTCATTGTAAAGATTGCTATTTAGACGCACCGGCAATAGAGCTTTTAAAAACGACATCAAAAATATTGGGAATATAAAAAAGCAAATTATAACATTAGAATAATTCATTAACGAATAGATAACAGATAAGAGAAAGCCAACTGCCAGTGTTGTATATACAAAATAGCGAGATAGTAGTAAATTCAAGGGTACCGGATGAAATTTACAATTTACAGGCGTTTTAGAACTCCTCAAAAGGTATCAACAACTGAGGGTCAAGCATAGTGTTGGAAATAATGTCGGCAGTAGGGTTACTTACTGAAAAGCCGATTAACCGAACACCGTGGTTCTCCAAATTTACCGTTTCCAAAAGTTTTGTTCCCAATTCAATAAATTCCTTAGCTGATGTAAAACAAGTTTCTGCAGTTTGACTTCGGGTAACTAGCTTGAAATCACCTCGTTTTATTTTCAGTGTAAATGTATGTCCTTGAAAGTGAGCTTTCTCAATACGTTTTTCCAGTTCGTTAGCCAATTCATCAAAGCGAGCGATAATCTGCTCTTTTTCCATAATATCCTCGCCAAAAGTTTGCTCACATCCTACAGACAAGCGTTTCCTATCAGTTTCTACTTCCCGGTGGTCATTGCCCTGTGCAAATTCCGCAAAAAGACTTCCGATTTTCCCGAAATTCTTAATTAAAAAGCCTTCTGACTTTTCCTGCAAATCTTTCCCCGTATGGATACCTAACTCGTGCATTCGCCTCGCCGTAACTTGTCCTACGCCCCAAAAATCCTCTATCGGTAAGTTCTCAATTACTCTTAGGGCTCTTTTGGGATGTATAACGGTCAAACCATCAGGTTTCTGCATATCGGAAGCTATTTTAGCTAAAAATTTATTGTACGAAACTCCGGCAGAAGCTGTGAGATTAAGTTGTGATTTTATTTTTGTCTTGATTTCTTTAGCAATATCTTGTGCGAGAAGAATACCGGGTTTATTTTCAGTAACATCTAAAAAAGCCTCGTCGAGCGAAAGCGGTTCAATCAGGTCGGTATATTCGCTGAAAATGTTATGAATTTCTCTTGATTCTGATTTATAAACATCAAACCGAAGTGGTACAAAGATCAAGTGCGGACAAAGTTGCAAGGCTCTTTTTGAAGGCATAGCGGAGTGAATGCCAAATTTACGGGCTTCATAGCTTGCCGCCGCAATGACCCCGCGAGGATGTGAACTACCCACTACAAGTGGTTTGCCTCGCCACTCAGGGTGGTCGCGTTGCTCCACAGATGCATAAAAAGCATCCATGTCCACGTGGATTATTTTGCGATATTTCGGCGTGCTTTGCATGTAGGCAAACAGTGTAAACCTAAACTAATTTTTCGACAAAATTTTCAATCAACTGATTTATAATCTCAACTTATCCGACTTTTGCTGCCCTCACTTAAAGCTAAGACTCGTATCTTCTCTTTCGGTAAGAAAGTACACCCAATATACCGATAGCTACAAAGGCAAGGACGATGTAGATAAATACGGCGGAAACGCCATCCGTTACTCCGTAAGAATGCATGCCACTCAGCAGGTAGTTGACGCCGAAAAAGGTCATCAAAACGGAGGCAAACGCTAATACCGAGAGTAGGTTAAAAAGCCAAAGATCATCCCGCTTTTTCACCAGGTGGATATGCGTTACAATACTGTAAACTATCATGGTTATCAGCGCCCAGGTCTCTTTCGGGTCCCAGCCCCAGTAGCGTCCCCACGACTCATTGGCCCAGATAGCCCCGAGAAAGGTACCGATGCTCATCAGCGCGAGACCCACAAGCAAAGCCATATTGTTTGTGATGCTCAACTCTTTCATCCGGAAGCGAATTAATTCGCTCTTTTTTGCAAAGGCTGTCAACGACAGATTCACAATGCCCAATAAAAAGCCAATACCGAAAAACCCGTATGCTGCCACGATAATCGCTACGTGAAACATAAGCCAGGGTGACTTCAACACAGGTACCAGGGTACCAATTTGCGGGTCCATCCAGTTCAGTCCTGAAACAAATAGAATGATCCCGCCGAAAAGCGTTGCCAATGCCATGGTGATGGTGCTTTTCCTGCCAAAAATAATCCCCGCCAAAACGGTTGCCCAAGCCACATACACCATTGTTTCGTAGGAGTTGCTCCAGGGAGCATAACCGCCTATGTACCAGCGCATCCCCATGCCAAAAGCGTGAACTAAGAAGGCACACAGAATAACGATGGATAAAATTTTTATGGTTACATCTGCCCATTTCCGTTTTTTGAGTAACTGCATAAAAGCCAAAACCAGTAGCAAGCCGCCCAGGATAAAGTAGGACAACTTACATCTATCGAAAATTCGCAGTTGATTGTAGCTGATTTCAGTCTTTACCTTTCCGCTATTGATATGCGCTCCGATGTCGTTTTTTAACTGAATTTTTTTTATTTCGGTAAGTAATTGGTCAGGCTTACTCCAATCTCCGCTTTGCAGTGAGTTGCTTACTTCGACAAGGTAGTTTCTGAAAGAATCCGTGACAAATAAAGAATCCTCTTTTGGGAAGATAGACGGATTAACATTCGGCGGATACCAGGTATGTGTGTCATCATTTGGGTCAGGGTAAATTCGCAATAAGCTGTAATCCAATAGTTGAAAGACAATGTTCACCCTTTCATCAAGTTTCATCATATTTTTATCAGTTGCCGAACGCTCCGCAGGTGATTTTCCGTAAATTATTTGCATCTGATGCAGCAATTTATAATGGCCGTTTTTGTCGAAAAACTGTACGTAAGAGGCGTAGTCTTTGGGCAAACCATAAAGTGATGAAATCTCGCTGTTATCTATGGCGATAAACGGTTCATGAATCCATATGCGTGGTTCTGCAAGGAAGCTGAGTAAAAACTGCTCAGGATAGAACTGCCCCATCTTTCGCTCTTTGTACACTTTGCGCACTATTTCGGATGAAAGGGTGTGCACCGGCATAATCCTCCCGCCTGATTGCACGGGCAATGCTGCAAATTGGGCGGCATGTTCCGGTGGAATCATGGCGCTTTGCCGGTTTTCTGTAGTCTGTGCCTGTAAAGCAGTTGTTCCAATCAACAATATCAAAACGAGGGCAAGATGTTTACTCTCCTCTCGTAAACTTTTAAGTTGACGGACTAACCGGCGAAAACGGGAGTTTTTCGTGAAAAATACCAGTACAAATCCGCAGAAAAGTAAAAAGTAACCGGAATAGGTTATGGTTCTGCCCGCCACGTCTTGGTTTACGGAGAGAATGGTTCCAAGCTCATCTTGGTCGTACGAGGCCTGGAAAAACCGATAGCCTTTTACGTCTAATACATTATTCATAAATATTTTGGCCTCTTGCATTTTGCCGTCAACATGTACTAGCAGGTCGCTTTCATACGACGAAGGACTTGCCGAGCCGGGATAGCGATTTAGTCGAAAGTCGGTCAGTTCCAATACAAATGGTAACTTTTCAACGCTAACACCATCTGAAGTGCGGACAATCATTTCATCGGTTCTGTGTCCTTCGCGAATGTGTACAGTGCCTTCTTTTCCAAAAAGAAAAGTTGTCAACGCCCCGCCCAAAATCACAACAAAAGCCAAATGCACAGTTAAAAGTGCCCATCGTTTCTGTTTTACATAACCGTACCTGTTCCAGGCGGCAAAAAAATTAAGTACCAACAAAAACTGCAACAGGAAAAAAGCGGGCGAATAATAGACCCATTTTTTAGCAATTTCGGTTCCATGATCTTTTTCGACAAATGTTGCAATGGCCATTGCAACTGCGTAAATCAGCAGCAGGGTGATGGTTGTTTTGTATGAGGAGAGGTAGCGTTTTGTTTTTTCCATAAATATTTTTCTTAATCTATGTTTTTTGCTTCAAATTTCTCTTCATTTTTTTGTCTTGATACAAAAAAACGAAGCAAAAAAAAATCAAGACTACGCCCGCTTCGCTCGAAAAATTGGCTTTTTTAACTTCGTAGAAGTTTCCCGTGCATAACCCCCAATTTTAATTGGGGGCAGCTGAACCCACGATCACTCAAACGCTGTAGGCGTTTAACAATTTAAAGTTTAGGGAAACTCTTACAGAGTTTTATTACCCTTTTTTATTTCTACATTCCCCGGATGAATCCGGGGGTTATTCACGTGTTTGTCCTACGGACAATTTTTAGACGGTCAACAGTGAATTATCCCCAAATTCCACAATCTGCGTCAATCTGCGATTCCACATCTGCGTCAATTTGCGAGAAATTAATTCCCCAATCTGCGAGAAGCCAATCCTGTGACTCCGGAACTCGTGAACACGTATCCCGCACCCCGGAACTCTCCATCAACGCTTTAAAGAGAGTACCGAGATGCGATAAATAAAGCCGGCTGAAATTCTAAAACTGTTATCCGGAGCTGTAATTTGTGCTACAGCAGGATCGCGATAATTTTTAAAAGTTGCGATTAAAAACAGATGTAAATTATCATCTTTCATCGGATAAAACTCGATACCGCCCTGGTAATTCCACGAAGTCAGACAATTACCCTTGTCCAGGAAAATGCTTGATTTGTAAGTTGAAAAATTATTGTAAAAATATTTCAAAAGAATATTCCACCTGGGCTGGATTCGGTAATTCAATTCCCCTAACAAAGAAAAATAGTTCACATTTTCCACTACATTTTCTGGACTGATTGTCAAATTTCTGATCCCGCCCAGATAATCAATTTCGGAATGTTGAAAGAAGGCATCAATGTAAATGTTGAAAGGGCCTGATTGCCACATTTGTCCACCACTTACCATAACCAGCGTTTTACCCTTTGCAGGTGAAGTGATATTCGCTGCATACCGAAGTTGAAGAGCATTATCCAAATAGTTGCTGTTCCAGCCAAGCGAGTAGTACAGAGGGAGGGTAGGTGGTTCAAGTTGCAAACCTACCTGCAGAGTGCCGATAGCTTCCCGCCATGTTCCCATACGATTATTAAGTATTTGGAAAGAAAATTCCTGGTTTTGTACGGGAGTAAATGCTACCTGCATTCCGGTTAAATAACATGTAATATAATTTGATA
>DAOOBP010000036.1:0-19783 GCA_035407925.1 Salinivirgaceae bacterium | reverse complement strand
TTAGGTTGTTTATTTGAAATTCGAACAATTACAACAATTGATAACAAACTACGTATGAAACCCGAACTCGTAATTTTATTGTTAATTTGTTACTTTTTGATTCTCTATTTTATTTCCAAAATAACATCAAAAAATACGAATAATAAGACCTTCTATCTTGCAGGGAAAAAAGCCCCTTGGTACATAATAGCCTTTGGAATGATTGGATCATCAATAAGTGGAGTTACTTTTATTTCAGTGCCGGGCTGGGTTGTTACCAGTAACTTTTCTTATATGCAGATAGTGCTCGGCTATTTTATTGGTTATCTCGTAATCGCATATGTATTATTACCAATATATTACAAATTAAACGTAACTTCTATATACACATATCTTGAGCATCGATTTGGCGTAGCAGCCTATAAAACAGGGGCTGTGCTTTTTTTAGTAAGCAGAACAATCGGCTCAGCATTCCGCCTCTTTATTGTAAGCGTTGTTTTGCAGGTTGCAGTTTTTGACCATTTCAATATTCCTTTTTATATTACCGTAATAATCACTATACTACTTATTTGGCTCTATACCTATAGAGGAGGGATAGGTACAATTATTTGGACAGATGTGCTCCAAACTGTACTATTGATATTAGCAGTAATCCTCACGATAGTTGAGATAGGGCAATCATTAAACCTAAATTTTACAGAGATGATTAAGTCAGTTGCTGATAATCCTTTCAGTAAAACCTTTTATTTTGATGATTGGCGTTCCGACAAATATTTCTTCAAACATTTCTTTAGTGGAATGTTTATAACTATTGTAATGACTGGGCTAGATCAAGATTTAATGCAAAAAAATCTAAGTTGTAAAAATCTAAAAGATGCTCAAAAGAATGTTGTTTCATACGGAATGGCGTTTGTGCCAATTAATTTATTGTTTTTAACTTTAGGCGTACTGTTAGTCATGTACGCACAGGCTAACCATATTGAAATTCCTCTTAAAACTGATGAACTCTACCCGACAATAGCTTTTGGAGGCGCTTTAAGTCCTATAGTAGCCGTTTCATTTATCATTGGATTAATAGCTGCGGCCTATTCATCAGCAGATTCTGCTTTAACTGCTCTGACCACCTCTTTTACAGTGGATATATTGGGCTTTAATCACAAAAACATCGATTCGCCAAAAGCTGTAAAAGTTCGCAAAATTGTTCATGTTGGCATTTCAGTATTAATGGTCATTGTAATTATCGTATTTAGAGCTATTTCTGATGATAGTATAATCAGCAATATATTTAGAGTTGCCGGATATACCTACGGTCCACTCTTAGGAATGTTTGCCTTTGGCATTTTTACCAAACATAATGTCAAACCTATAATGATTCCCATAATTGGAATTCTGTCCCCTATAATTTGTTATCTCCTTCAAATTAACGCAGAAAGGCTTTTTAGTGGATATCAAGTAGGATATGAGTTGCTTATTATCAACGGTTTAATTACATACTTAGGCTTATATTTTTCAAGATTTAGGAAACAGTCTGAACACAGATAAAAGGGAAAAGGTACAAGGTGAAAGTAATGTGCTGAAAATAAATTTATTGTTCTGTTTTTTAAAAAGTGTGAAGAATAGTTGAAACAAAAAAAGTTTGTTATTTAAAATAATTGTCAATTTTTCTCTAAAAAATATTTTGTCAAATCAAAAAGAGCATCTATATTTGCAACGCTTTTTAGAATTCCTCCTTAGCTCAGTTGGTTAGAGCACCTGACTGTTAATCAGGGGGTCCTTGGTTCAAGTCCAAGAGGGGGAGCAAAACAAACCACTTACAATATTGTAGGTGGTTTTTTCTTTTATAAATGTTCCATTGATCTTTTCTATATAAAAATGAATATATTTGCCCACATTAATCATATAAATCAATCAAAATGCAAAAATTTACTATAGGCGGTATCCAACAAATGGGAGTTGGCGTTCCTGATTTTGCTGAATCGTGGAATTGGTATATCAAACATTTTGGAATGGATGTTCGGATATTTGACGAAAAAGCAGTTGCTGAGTTAATGCTTCCCCATACTGATGGGAAGCCGCGCGAACGACACGCTGCTTTAGCTGTAAATATGGGCGGCGGCGGTGGCTTTGAAATCTGGCAACACACAGGGAAAAAGCCGACAATGCCTCTATTTGATGTACAGTTAGGCGATCTTGGCATCTTCATTACTAAGTTAAAATGTCGTTCTATAGAGAAAACCTACGAATATCAACAAAAGGTTGGAACTGAATTCTTGAGTTCTATTGCGACCATGCCTAATGGAACAAAACATTTTTTTGTTCGTGACTTAAACAACAATATTTTCGAGTTTGTAGAAGAACCAAGTTATTTTAATAAAACTAAACGTGTACCATCGGGTGGTGTTTTTGGTGCAATAATTGGCGTCCAAAACATGGAAGAGAGTTTGGTTGTTTATCGTGATATTTTAGGATATGATAAAACAAGCTATGATATTACACAGGCTTTCGACGATTTTGCTGATTTGCCCGGCGGCAAAAAACAATTCCGCCGTATTTTACTTCAACACACTGAAACCCGCAGAGGTCCTTTCGCTCCACTTTTGGGTTCATCTCAAATAGAGTTAGTACAAGTTATTGACAGGGTTCCACAAAAGATTTATGACGGGCGAATCTGGGGCGACCCCGGTTTTATTCACATCTGCTACGATATTCAAGGGATGAATGAAATTCGCCAACTGTGCGCTTCCAAAGGCTTTCCTTTTACTGTTGATAGCAGCTCATCGTTTGATATGGGAGACGCTGCAGGACATTTCTGCTATATCCAAGCTCCAGAAGGCACTTTGATTGAATTTACCGAAGCACACCGCGTACCCATTATGAAAAAAATAGGTTGGTTTATTGATTTGAAAAAACGTAACCCAGATAAACCATTACCACGATTCTTACTTAAAGCAATGAGTATAAATAGAATAAAAAGGGTATAAAGTTAAGCAATTACGAATTACTAATTACGAATTACGAGTTACGAATTAATAGGGGGATGTTTTATCAATAGCAACGACTTTTAAGTCTTTGGTCAGGTTGCCATAGGTATTTTGGGTTTTAGCCCAAACTTAATAACTCTTAACTCCTTAATGGTTCAAAACAAAAAAATCCGTGTAAATCTGTTAAATCTGTGTCATCTGCGTTCCAAAACTAATCGAGTTTCAAAATCGCAAGGAAAGCTTTTTGTGGAACTTCAACATTGCCAACCTGTCTCATTCGCTTTTTCCCTCTTTTCTGTTTCTCTAACAATTTTCTCTTACGAGAGATATCGCCACCATAACATTTTGCAGTAACATCTTTACGAACAGCTTTTACTGTCTCACGTGCAATGATTTTAGAACCTATTGCCGCCTGTATTGCAACGTCAAATTGTTGACGTGGAATAAGCTCCTTAAGTTTTTCACAAATTCTTCGACCGAAATCATATGCATTATCAACATGTAATAATGCCGAAAGTGCATCAACATTTTCTCCATTCAGAAGAATATCAAGTCTGACAAGCTTGGCGGGTCGGTAACCTGTAACTTGATAATCGAATGAAGCGTAACCTTTTGAAACACTTTTTAACTTATCGTAAAAGTCAATAACAATCTCTGACAAAGGCATATCAAAATTTATTTCAACACGATTACCTGTTAAAAAAATCTGATTTTTAAGTTCGCCTCTTTTGCCAATACAAAGCGTCATTATAGAACCTAAATACTCTGTAGAGGTAATAATTTGTGCGCTTATAAATGGTTCCTCAATATGTCCAATATAGTTTACTGGTGGCAATCCTGCAGGATTATGTACTTCTATAATTTCGCCTTTTGTCGTGTGCACCTTGTAACTAACGTTCGGAACTGTTGTAATAACGTCCATATCAAATTCCCGCTCTAATCTTTCTTGCACAATTTCCATATGTAAAAGTCCAAGAAATCCGCAACGAAATCCAAACCCTAATGCCATTGACGATTCAGGTTCAAACGAAAGTGAAGCGTCGTTTAGCTGCAACTTTTCAATAGATGCCCGCAAATCTTCATAATCATCAGGATCAACGGGGTAAAGACCTGCAAACACCATGGGTTTCACATCTTCAAACCCCTCAATGGCTTTTGCGCATGGTCTGTCAACATGAGTAATTGTGTCGCCAACTTTAACTTCGCGGGCTGTTTTAATACCACTTATTAAATAGCCCACATTGCCAGCGCTAAGTTGGTCGGTTGGCGAATATCCAAGTTTAAGAACTCCTATCTCATCGGCGTAATACTCTCTCTTAGTATTATAAAATTTCACATAATCTTTTGCTTTAATCGTTCCATTTAGAATCTTAAAATAAGTAACAATCCCTCTAAACTGATTGAATACACTATCAAAAATCAAGGCTTCTAGGGGGGCATTGGGGTCGCCAACAGGTGCGGGCACGCGTTCTACTATTGCAGATAAAATCAACTCAACACCCAATCCTGTTTTTCCAGAAGCTTCAATTATATCATCTCGCTTACAACCAAGTAAATCAACTATTTGATCTTTAACCTCATCGGGCATTGCATTGGGAAGATCCATTTTATTCAAAATCGGAATAATCTCAAGATCATGCTCTATTGCCATATACAAATTACTAATGGTTTGAGCCTGAATCCCTTGAGTTGCATCAACTATAAGTAAAGCTCCTTCGCATGCGGCTATTGAACGAGATACTTCGTATGAAAAATCGACATGTCCCGGCGTGTCAATTAAATTAAGAATATAATCCTGATTATCAGTATGTTTATAGTTCATTTGAATGGCGTGACTTTTAATTGTTATACCACGCTCACGTTCAAGATCCATGCTATCTAATACCTGACTACGCTGCTCACGTTCAGATATTGAGTTTGTTGATTGTAGTAATCTATCAGCCAAAGTACTCTTTCCATGGTCAATGTGTGCAATAATGCAAAAGTTACGGATCTTATTCATTTAATTACCGGTTTTTATATGTTCTAAAATCGGAGCAAATAGTTATTCTATAATCTACTAAGAATATTTATCAAATCCAATCAAAAACTTTGATTGGAGCACAAAATTACAAAAAATTATTAAGGATGTTGAGTTAAAAGTTGAAAGTTTATAAAGTCGGTGATGCACTGGGCGAAGCGTTGTAATGAGCGTAAGCGACTCACTTAGCGTAGTCAAAGTGTATCGAAGTGAGCAAAGTGTGTGAAATGAAATCAATAATTCAATACTTGAAACGAGACGCCTTGCTGTTTTTTTAGTTGAAATTTTATTTTGAGACAGCCACAATTAATTTTTTTACTGTTTATATTGTAGTACCCTTTATTACGTGCATAATAAACGTTTTTTTGCTGATATAAAGGGGATTATTTAACACATAAAACAGCAGTACATTTTATCTTTTTTCGATTATTTAAGAGTTCTTTTTAAAAACCAAGTAAAAATTAATATATTTGGTACTTTAAAGCGTTAATACCGATTGGACAAATACTATAGTCCAAATTTCGCTATCGCTCTTTTGGACTATGTATTTGTTACATCAGTATTTACTAGTGTAAATAAAAAAAGGACTGAACTTTTTTTTAATTCACAATTGGTATAACTTTGCAATGAAAGTTAAAAAAGTTGAGTATTAATTATCAAGCTGATTTACAGGCAGAAAAACTGTAACCATATTTGATTCAAAATAGAACCTGTTATGGCAAATAAAAATCGTCTTACTCACAGATTTACAATTGGAGGAGTTGTTTTAGGTCTTATCCTAACCTTCTTTATAATTAAGAGCGTTCTTGATTATCAGAACCAAGCTATGACGTTCTCTAATCTTAAAGCTCTACACAGACACTCAATATTTTTCCTTGTTGACTTACTGCCAGTCATTTTAGGACTATTTGCACGTTTCTGTGGACTGTTTTTTGAGGGCAGAATTAATCTGCTAACCGAACAGCTCCGTATGTTCAACCAACGTTCAACAAAATTACAATCTTTTGCAGAGGATATTCTTCAAGGTAAAATCGATTCGGATTATGATACAAAATTGTTTACCGACAGATTGGGCAAAACTTTAGTTGAAATTGTTGAAAACATAAGAAGTAATAAAGATGCTGAAGAACAGCGCAAAAAAGAGGATTTCGAGAGAAATTGGATCGCCGAGGGATTAGCACGTTTTGGAGAAATTTTAAGGCGCAATAACGATAATTTAGAGCTTCTGTCATTAGAGGTAATAAGCAATGTGTGTAAATATGTAGGAACCGCCCAAGGAGGTTTTTACATATTAAATGATGATGATAAACAAGACGTTCATTTCGAGCTAACTGCTCATTTTGCGTATGATCGTCAAAAATACAATAAGAAAAGAATAGAGTGGAATGAAGGTCTTATTGGACGTTCGGCATTCGAAAAACGAATACTTGTACTGGATGATATTCCCGATGATTATTTAGAGATAACCAGCGGACTAGGTCAGTCAAATCCACGAAACTTACTAATAGCTCCTCTGAAATACAATGACGAAGTACATGGCGTTATTGAAATAGCAGGTTTCGACCCTTTTGAAAAACATCATCTCGAATTTATAGAAAAAATTGCAGAAAGTATTGGTTCAACTTTAGGAAACGTAAAAATAAACATACGTACTTCAAAGCTACTAGGAGAAAGCCAAGAACAGGCGGAAAGACTTGCACAACAAGAAGAGGAGATGCGGCAAAACATGGAAGAGCTTCAAGCAACCCAAGAAGAAGCCGCCAAACAAGCCGAACGCTACATTAGTTTCACAAATTCAGTCAATCATACTCTTATTAGAGCTGAATATGATACCAATGGCGTATTAACTTATGCAAACAACAAGTTTCTAAACAAGCTTGAATATAGCAGCAGTTCAGAAGTTGAAGGACACCACATAAGCATGTTTTTATCAGAGAAAGATCGCACTTGGTTCAATGATATATGGAACAAATTGATAATCGGTAACAAGCACTACGAAAACTACATGAAACATATTACTAAAAGAGGTAAAGATTTATGGACCATTGCAACGTACACTCCTATTAAAAATGCTGATGGGAAAGTTGAAAAAATTCTTTTCCTTGCAATTGACACAACCGAACAAAAGGAAAAAAGCCTCGAATATGAAGGACAGATTCGTGCTTTGAACTTAGCCAGCATGAAAGCAGACTTTTTGGTCTCAGGGAAATTAGTAGATTTTAACGAAAATTTTCAATACGCTTTAGATTTCTCTTCTAACGAACTGAAACAGAAAAGTATTTTTGATTTCTTCACTGAAGAGAACCAACAATTAATTGAAGAAATTTGGAATACTGTTGTAAATGGTATCCCGCACGAAGGACAACTTCAAATGATATCTAAAGCAGGGCTTGAGAAATGGTTCCAATCAACATTGGTAGCAAAAAACAACATATATGGGGATGTTGACAGAATTATATTAATAGCCAACGACATTACTAACCAAAAAGAGCTTGAAATACGAATACAAAACCAAAATAAAAAACTACTTGCTCAAGAAGAGAGACTAAAAAATTCAGAAGCAGAACTAAGTATAAGATTGGAGAGAGCAAAAAAAGAGTTGCAACAACAATTTCTTGAAATAGAGAAAGTTAAAATTAAAAACGAGCTTACTTTAGAAGGCGCTTTAGACTCGATACTAATGTTTAATGAAAAAGGTATCGTTGAATTTTTCAATAATTCGGCAGAAAATCTATGGCACATAGACAAAAAAATGATTATTGGCAGAAATGTAAAAAACCTGTTTAGTGAAGAAACAATTAAAAACAACGATTTTGTTGCTGCTATGGTTGACCCTAAAAGAAAAAAACATGTTGGGTTCAGAACCGAAATTACCATTACTACTAAGAGCGGTGAAAACAAACAAGTCTTGTGCCTATTAAGTGATGCTATTGTTGATGATGAACACACTTACACTGCATTTATACAAAATATTGAAGTTGAGCTGTTTTAATTCTACAGACATACTGATATACTTTTTATAAACAAAAAGACGTTTTGGTAAGAAAAATTATAAACGTATGAAACGTATTGTCTTCTTTTTATCAATTGCCACCGTATTATTTATAGGTTGCAAAGACGATAAATTTATTAGTTCAGGCAATCTAAACCTCAGATTTTCTACCGATACCGTCATGTTCGATACGGTATTTACAACAATAGGCACAGTAACCCGAAATTTTACTGTTTATAACCCTAATAATCAGAAAGTAAGGCTTAAAGCAATTTATTTGGGAAAAGGCAGAGAATCAAACTTTGCTATAAATGTTGACGGAGAACATGGTCCTACGGTCAATAATATCGAGATTGACAAAAAAGATTCGATATTCATTTTCGTTGAGGCTAATATTGACCCAAATCGCGATGAAATGGTTGAAAAAGACTCAATTGTCTTTGAATCTGAGGACTCTAAAAGCGATGTTAAATTAGTGGCATTTGGACAAGATGTTATTTTAATATATGGTCAGCATCTGTCAACCCAAACATGGACAAGTCAAAAACCTTATTTAGTTTACAACTACGCTTTTGTTGATGAAAACAACACACTAACAATGGAAGCCGGAACTTCAGTTCATTTTCACTACGGATCGAGCCTTATTATTGATGGCACCTTAGACGTAATGGGCAGCACAGACCAACCTGTTGTTTTCAGATCAGACAGATTAGAACCTTTTTACAAAGATAAATCAGGACAGTGGGGCGCATGGATTGAAACAGAAACAGGCGCAATCTATCTGCTTGGAGGATTGCACTTTACTCAAAAAAGTAAAAACAATTCTATCGACAATGCAATTATTGAGAATGCAATTATCGGCATTCAAATGGACTCAGTACAAGGCGATCAAAATCCCGGACTTAGAATAAATAACACCATAATAAGACACATGAACTTAATAGGGATTTTAGCAAAAACATCATCAATAGAGTCACACAACTTGGTCGTAAACGACTGTGGCATGCATGCTTTAGCCCTTTTATTAGGTGGAAACTATTGGTTTAATCATGCCACAATTGCCAATTATACACCATATACAAGTCGCACAACAGCTGCCGTAGCCATAGGCAATTATTATAAATACGAAGAACAAATATTCGCTTATCCCATGGAGCGTTGCAGTTTTACAAATTCAATTATTTACGGAAAACACGGAAGCAATCAATCGGAATTAGTTGTTGATTTGATGGAACAAAACAGTGCAAACTACTATTTTGACTACTGCATTTTACAAACAGGAAGTGAAATTGACACAACTGATGTTACACATTTCGGGAAAATTATAAAAACAGAGCAAGGCGTTAACTTTAAAGATATTGGAAAGTACGATTTTGAATTAGACACTCTATCTCCAGCAAAAGACGCTGGTCTGTTGGAATACGGAAATATGTCGCCATTCGATATAAAGGGCGATAGCAGAACTGCCGATTCTAAACCCGATTTGGGAGCATACGAAAGATTAGAAGAAAAATAGAGCAAACAAATGAAAAAAATAGCTTTGACATTAATTGCAACTATTTTAATTGTCGGTCAAACTTATTGCCAAGATTTTAAATACCGATATAGACTAATGTTTTATAACGTTGAAAACCTGTTCGATACTATAGACGATCCAAATACTGCCGATGATGAGTTTACTCCCGAAGGCTCAAGAGCTTGGACAGATTACAAACTCAGAAAAAAATTATCAAACATTTATAAAGTTATTGCTGCTGTTGGCGAAGGCAATCCCCCTGATATTATAGGTTTCTGTGAGATTGAAAACAGAAATGTCATCGAAATGCTAATATCTCAAACACCATTAAGATATCAGGGCTATGAAATTATCCACAAAGACTCGAAGGATAGTCGCGGAATTGATGTTGGACTTATATACAGAAAAGAGAGATTTTGGCCCCTTGAAGAGCGTTTCTTTGCAGCCGTATTAAACGACTCTGAAAGAGTATCTCGCGATATTTTATACACAAAAGGATTGATTTTAAACAGCGACACTTTACATATTTTTGTCAACCACTGGCCCTCAAAATATGGTGGAGCAGTGGCTACAAGACCTTCAAGAGATTCAGTATCAATACTGTTAAAAAGAGTAACTGACAGTATATTAGACTCAAATCCGAAAGCAAACATTATTATCACAGGCGATTTAAATACTGACCCCGACGACGAAGTTATAAAAGATGTTTTACATGCAGTTAATTACAACAACCGCGAAAACTCTCGCTTAGTAAATATAACAACAGCTGTATATCCCTCAAAATATAAGGGAACACATAAATATCAAGATGTTTGGAGCTGTATTGATCAATGGATACTTAGCCAATCATTGATTGACGATTCCCTCAATCCCACTAAAACATCTGCCGAGCATGTTTATATCGGCGATTTCGATTTCTTAACCGAAGATGATAAAACACACCAAGGGAAAAAACCGTTTAGAACATATATCGGGTTTACCTACAACGGGGGTTACTCCGACCACTACCCTATTTACATTGATTTACTACTATATTCACAAGAAGAATAATCAGCAATTGCAAGAGAGATACATGCAATTAGCAATGAACAATGCTTGCACTGAGCAAAGCCGAAGTGTACGTGACTGAGCCCGTGCTTCGACAAGCTCAGTGCGACGCTTTCAACTTTTAACTTTTAACTGATACTTGCCACATACAACGTGCAGGCGACTCTATTTTACCCTCTTTCTTTAGAGCATTCATTGCTTTATCCACCTCTTTTTTATCAAGACCTGATAATTCAGCAATCTGTCCAGCTTTTAAAGGTTTGCCAGCCTTTTTCATTGTTTCAAGAACTTTTTCTGTACTCATAATCATATTTGTTTTTAAAATTCACAATAAGAAACGAATTAATGTAGATATTGTTCAAAATAAAATAACCTAAGATAGTATATAAAACCAAATATAAAGAATATTTTTGCGTTCAAATATTATTTGCTTACAGATAATTTAACTGTTAAATTAAAAAATGCGTAAAATACTTTTTATTGCTTTGTTATTAGGGGTTAACCCTCTTCTATCACAACATATACCTAATATTCCTTCCAAAAAACCAAAGCTTATAGTAATAGTAGTAGTTGACCAAATGCGATACGACTATTTAGCAAAATTCAAACACAACTTTGGTAAAAATGGATTCAACCGTTTATTGGCTGAAGGTTCAACTTGTACAAACGCTCGACACGACTATTTGTTAACACAACAACTGCCAGGTTATTCGACAATAGTAACGGGCTCGACACCTTCGATGCACGGAATCACAAGCGACAAATGGTACACACGCATTAAAAACGAAGAAAAACATGCCGGAATCGATGCGACTGTAAAATCGCTGTTGCCCGATAGTAAAAGCGGTAACTTCTCTCCACGCGACCTGCTAACAACTACAATTTCCGATGAGATAGCGCTAAACAATAACCATCAATCGAAAATACATTCATTATCTTTTGATGGACGCGCCTCGGTATTAGCTGGAGGTCACGCAGCTGATGGCGCATGGTGGTTTGATGTCTATTCGGGCAATTGGACTTCCAGCAGCTACTATCGCGATTCGTTGCCAACATGGGTCATAGAGTTTAACAACAAAAAATTACCCGAATTATATGTAGATAGAGAGTGGACTCCACAGCTTCAAGTTGAGGAGTACTCGGCGGGAAACAATAAAACAAAAAACAAAAAGTTTAAATTTGAAAAAATTAGTTTTTTGTATGATTTGATAGCTCAAAGAAAAATTGCACAAAGTTATAAGGTACTTACTCGTACACCTTTTGGCAACACTTTTACATTCGATTTTGCAAAACAGGTTATAATTAATGATTCGCTGGGTATTGATTCACACACCGATTTTCTCGCCATAGGATTAAATCCCATTGGAGTAATAAACCAAGAGCACGGTCCAATGTCAGTAGAAATTGAGGATTCGTACATTCGTCTCGACGAAGATTTATCGCAATTTATCAACTTCTTAGATAATGAAATAGGTATGAAAGATGTTTTATTTGTACTAACCTCAGACAGAGGCTCTCCACACTCTCCAGAATATTTAAAACAGATGAGCCTACCTTCGGGTATATTTAACCAAAATCAACTATTTACTCTGGCGAAAAGTTATCTAAACGTTGTATATGGTCAAGGAGAATGGATTACCGCATATAGCGACAAGCAGTTCTATTTAAACCACACCCTTATAGAAGATGCCAAACTTTCACTTACAGACGTACAAGAAAGATTAGCACGATTCTCTTTACAGTTCTCGGGTGTTGTAAATGCAGTTACGGCAAACACGCTGCAGTCGGCTAATTTTACCAATGGAAGCCTTGCTCTTATACAAAGAAGTTACCACCAACGCCGTTCAGGAGACGTTATTATCAATCTTGAACCTGGTTGGATCGAAAAATCCGATTATGTTGTACAATCAAACTCAGGATATGATTATGACACACACGTCCCCCTAATTTGGTTTGGGTGGAAAATACCACGAACCACTATTTACAGGAATATTTCAACAACTTCAATAGCAGCAACAATGGCAGCGATGCTCGATATAGTAGCTCCAGGCGGCTCGTCGGGCGAAGTGATTAACGAATTAATGCAAAAAAATAAGTAGTGTCGCTTAGAGATATCATTTGTTTCAAAAGAACACATAAATATTTTTTAAAACAACCATTTTTTGCAAACTATTAATTTAAAAATTGTCCAATATTTTTTAAGTTTTACAATTGGTATAATTGCAATGGTATCATAATTTCACAAGAGAAAATTTTAAATTATTGATAATCAATGCTGTTTGTACGGGTTTAATATAGAGTCTGTTTTCGTTTATTAATCAAATAAAAAAGCCCGTTAATGCTAACATCTTACTTATTAGCCAACTATAATAGCGAAGAATGTTTATTTTATGAAAAAATGTTGTATATTCGCATACTAATCCCAAATAATTGAAAAATGCCTTACCGTAGGTTACCAAACACAGACATTGCACGATTACGAGCTTTGAACTCAGCGCTGAAGATGGGAAGCGCTCTGTTTCACACCGATTTAGCCATATCGCAATCGCTACTGCTAAAACTGCGTGCTTTTTTACCCTTATTCAAACAAACTGTTGATCATCAGCGAGAAGCTTTTAGACGACAGACACAAAACAGTAAAACTTATCTTGATATACAAAAACGTGCCAGACTCTACATTTCGCATTTTATTCAGGTTTTGAATTTAGCCATAGCACGAGGCGAACTGAAGCCCGAAACAAGAAAGTATTTTGGATTGAAAGTAAACCAAAAAACAGTGCCCGACCTAAATACGGAAGCAGAAATTATTGAATGGGGAGAAAAATTAATTAGAGGAGAAGCCGAGCGATTAGCCACAGGCGTTGCCCCAATAACAAATCCTACAATTGCATTGGTAAAAGTGCGTTATGAAGATTATATTCGCACCCATAGAAACCAAAAAAGCCTGCAGGATATATATGCTAAAGCTAGTTTAAAGGTTGCCGAAATGCGCAAAGATGCTGATGAATTAATTGTTGAGATATGGAATCAGGTTGAGACGTTTTTTGGCGATTTGCCACCTAAGCAGATGCGCGAAAAGGCAAAAACATACGGCGTTGTTTACGTTTACCGGAAGGGCGAGTTAGAGGCAGAAACCGAAGAGGAGGCAAAAAACAGTAACGATTTGGTTAATGAGACGAGCGTTCTTTAAGCATAATCTTAAATACATAAAAAAGCAATATTGCTGAAACTATAGATATAATCCACTGATAACCCCCTAACGTAGCATTTGCCAATTCTTCAAATTTATGATCAGGGATAAGTTGGCGAAATAATATACTCGAGAGATTATTAATAAAGTGTAAAACCATTGGTAGCCACACTTTTCCAGTTGCACTAAATGCTACGCCTAATAAAATCCCCAATAAAACTCTCGGTAGAAAAGAGTAAAATTCAAAGTGAAAAATCGAGAAAATTATTGAGGTAATGATTATTGGTATCCAAACGTTGCTGAACATCTTGGAGATAAGTTGTTGCAATAGACCCCTAAAAAACAGCTCCTCAAATATCGCAGGAAGCAACCCAACAAGCACAATAAGCATAAGGAGATGAAAACCACCCCGATACTTCATAAACTCGTTAATAAACTGCTCCGACTGGTGTTGAATAGTCTTTAGTGTCTGTTCAATACCCGACATAAATTCCGGAAACTGTATCGCTTTGTTTATTTCCCACAAAGCATTTACAGGAAAATAGCATAAAACCCAGGCAACAAACCCAAGTGCAAATATTTTTAAAAATCTCTTTTGGGGATAAATATTTATTTCAAATCTCTTGTTAAAGGATTGGAACAGCAAAACAGGCAACCCAAAAATAGTAATGGTTTGAATCGCAACTTGAATATAGTTTGACCACTGATTATCAACGCCTAAATCTGTAGAAAAAATCTTTCCTGCAAGCGCCATTAACAAAGATGTAATTAAAGCGCTAACAAACACATAGACGAATAGTGCGATTATTGACTTGAAATTTGATAGTGTGCTCTTCATACAATTAACAATTAATAGGCTGAAATATAGAGTATTGCAAAGATGTCATGCTGTGAGACATATATTTGAAAATCGGTGTAAATCTGTACCATCTGTGTCATCTGTGTTCTACAGGTACATTTGAATCATCCATATAGAAATGTTGTAAAAGCGAGTCAACTTTCTCGAGAGCATTAGCGTTAACAGAGTGTATTTTCTTTATATGCCCCAATTCTGTAAAAATTAAAACAGTGCCCATTGCTTTGAGATTCAATCGGTCTATCTCTCCGTCATTATCGTACAAGAGAGTTAAATTATCCGACACAATTAATCTGTTGCGAGTTGTAATAACGGTTGCAGTTTTATCAGTAAATTTGCTCATAATGTGAATGGTATAATCAGTACAACCCTTGCACTCGTATTTCTGAGATATGCAATACAGGCGCTTTTCGGCAGGAATACTAAGGTCAAAGTTCCTTTTTAAATAGGAGCTAAATAACTCTGTTTCCCTCTTATACGGGGGTTCTGAACTGCAACTTGCAAGTAAAAAAATACTAAATGTCAAACAGAGAAAAAACGGTCTCTTTTTTATCTTTACGTTTTTCATGAGAAATTTTTAAAATTAATACTCCACGTTTTGTTGGTATAGAAAAACCCACACTGTATTTATTGTCAAAATCTATCTCGTTAGTTATATTAAAATCTTCGTCAGTAACTATCAAACTTTTTCTAGCATCACGAGGGCTTGAAACCGTACCATCGGGATTTTCAAAGGGGATTCCGTGATATACAGCACGGTAGTATCTGTTTTTATATTTGTCGTAAAATAATCCCCCATATGTAAAATGCTCTGTATAGTATTTTATTAAATAAAAACGATCGAACGAACTATCAAAATCAATCTCCACAAATTCTCTTGCCTTAATGCTTCTTAACGCCTTTGTGTGTTCTTCTTGCGTTTTAATATTTCTAACAAAAACTGTATCGCAAGCTTTAAATGAAACTATCTCTAAATCATTGGCAAGTATTCTATGAGGATGTTCGTCACTATAATGTTGTTTTTTATAATTAGCTGGAAAACCAAAGGAGTAGTTTACAGGTTGTGTTGTATCATAAATATTTACCCCAACTCCTACTCTTTTTGTAAAAAAGAAGTTTGCTATTTCTCTGTTTTTTATTACAAAAATGGGATAGTGGTCAAAATATGCCACACTATCAACTACGCAAAAATCTGTTCCATAAGCGCCAGAAGAGATATCGTACCCCTCTTCCCATTCAGTTGATTTAAAGCTGATTTCAAATATCTCTTTTGCATTAAATGATGTATCGGTTTTAATGATTTTTTTATTTTCCGATAGCAGATACATTTCGTCAAGAGAGATAGGAGAGATATCTATTATTCTCTCGTCAGGGAAGTCAAACTTAGATTCGAAAAACAGTTGAAAATTATCTTGAAAGTATATAAGTACTCTATTTTCCTCTCTATTTAAGAATAGCAGGTAATCTGTATCCTTATCGTTAAATACTTTTGCCCTTAAATAAACTGATACTCTGGTAGATGTATTAAAAGTGACATCTTCAATGTAAAAATCTTTGTAACTGCTTTTAAACTCCGCTTTTTTACTGCTATCGCAAGCAAAAAAGATCAACGCTATAAATAGAAAATTTTTTATTCTCATAAATTATATTTTGTGGTTAATAAAGCTAACGCAGAATCAATACTTCGCGGATTATATCCAAACACTTCTCGTGCTTTCTGACTTGAAAAACGTGTAATCGGTGGACGAGTTCCCACTTGGGACAACTCTGCTGAACTTACCGGAATAATTAATCCCTTATCTAAACCAAATGTTTCTGCAATTTTTACCGCAAACTCATAAACTGAAACAAAATCGACTCCTCCGGCGTGGAAAACTCCTGTTTCAGTAGAAAAAACTGTTTTAACAATAAATTTCGCTAAATCCAAAACAAATACAGGAGTTCGATATTGGTCTGACACTATTCTCAGAGGTTTACCCTCTTTCGAGTTCTTCGCAATCATGGTAACAATATTGTAAGCGCCTTGTTGTAAGGGTATTCCGTAAACCAATACAGGTCTTATAATTAATTGGTTAGCGCAATTTTCCACAACCTTTTGCTCAGCTGCTACTTTTGTCTCTCCATAAAAGCTTACAGGATTAGTGGCAGACTCTTCGGTCTCAAACTGATTTTGTCCACTAAAAACAAAATCAGAGCTAATAAAAACCATTCGAGCGCCGATTTTTGATGCCGTTTGCGCAATTTTTTCGGTAGCTTCAACATTTACTTTCCAAGCCTCTTGGCGATTCTCTTCGCAATAATCCACTCGCGATATTGCAGCCGAATGGACAATTACATCGGGTTTAGCTTGAGCAATGACGTTTTCAAACCCATCTGTCAAAAAATCAACCTTAATCCTTTTGGCATACAAACTGTTAAGCCTCTTATCGCCTCTAACACAACCTACAAGCTCCACATCTCTATAGTTGTCAAGCTCTTGACAAATATAGCTTCCTATAAAACCTGTTGCGCCTGTTACTAAAACCCTCATCAGAATAAAAAGATAAAAGTTTATAAAGTTAAAAGTTTGTAAAGTCAAAAAAATAAGAACACATATTAATTTAGCTTAAAACAATTAGAAATCAGTAACCCTATTTTAATTGTTCATTGCTCATTGCACATTGTTCATTGCTAATTGCTAATTGCTTTCAGTTGTGCTTCAATTGCAGCAATTTTTGCCTCTGCATCAGCCTGTTTTTTGCGTTCTGCTTCGACTACTTTTTCTGGCGCAGAATTAACAAACTTCTCATTGCCCAATTTTTTCATTACTGAGGTTAGAAATCCCTTTGTATAATCTAATTCTGCTTGTAATTTTTTTATCTCCTCGTCTTTGTCAATCAATCCCGAGAGATTTACAAAAAGCTCGTGTGTGCGAACCATTTGGACTACAGCGCCATCCTGTTTCTCGTTTACCAAGTCGAAATTCTCAATATTTGTAAGTTTTTCGACTATTGCGCCGTATTCGAGTTTAAAGTTGTCGTCCCCCGATTTCAACGATGCCGAAATAGCCTGTTTAAAAGGGATATTTTTTTCGGTGCGTATAGTTCTGATTGCACTAATAATCTCGCAATGTATATCAAACAATTCAATTTTGGAATCGTCATAATCTTGACACTTAGGCATTTCGCTTACCATTATTGACTCTCCTGCTTTGCGTTGTTCAAGATTTTGCCAAATCTCTTCGGTAATAAATGGCATAAATGGATGCAACAAGCGTAACATTTTATCGAAAAATCCGACTGTTGCGCTATATGTTGTGCTGTCCATTGGGGTTCCGAAAGCAGGTTTGACAATCTCAAGATACCAGCTTGCAAAATCGTCCCAGAAGAGTTTATAAACTGTCATCAGAGCCTCGTTGATACGATAATTATTGAAATGGTCATCAATTTGTGATATTGCAAGATTCAATTTGTTGTTAAACCAATCAATACCTTGTTTTGCCGAAAGTGGCTGATTTGCAGAGTTATCTACAATCCACGATTTTACAAGTCGGAATGCATTCCAAATTTTGTTTCCAAAATTTCTTCCCTGTTCGGGTAGCGAATCATCGTAAAGCAAATCGTTTCCGGCAGGAGAGCAGAGCAACATGCCAACTCTCACTCCGTCAGCGCCATAAGTTTTCATTAATTCAATGGGGTCAGGCGAATTGCCACGCGATTTAGACATTTTTTGTCTCTTTTGGTCGCGAACTATTCCTGTGTAATAGACACTCGAAAAGGGTATCTCTTTTCGATACTCCAATCCCGCCATAATCATTCGTGCAACCCAGAAAAACATAATCTCTGGAGCGGTAACTAAATCATTTGTAGGATAGTAGTATTTGATATCGGGATTATCTGGATTATTAATTCCATCAAAAACCGTCATGGGCCACAACCACGATGAAAACCAAGTATCAAGGCAGTCATCGTCTTGACGTAAATCTTTGACTGTAAGACTATTGTCTCCTGTTTTCTCTTTTGCCAAAACAAGTGCCTCTTCAATTGTCAAAGCCACAACATAATCCTTATTATTAGGTAGATAGTAAGCGGGAATACGTTGTCCCCACCACAACTGACGGCTAACACACCAATCCTGAATATTTTCCATCCAATATTTGTATGTGTTCTTGAATTTTGCAGGATAAAATTTAACCCTGTCGCTCATAACTGCTTCAAGCGCAGGTTCGGCTAAGTCTTTCATTCGCAAAAACCACTGCAATGAGAGTTTGGGTTCAATAACAGCATCTGTGCGTTCCGAAAAACCAATTTTATTGACATAAGACTCTGTTTTTACCAAATTTCCAGCCTTTTCCAAATCGTTAACAATCTCTTTTCTAACATCAAAGCGATCTTTTCCGATATACAAAGTTGCCTTTTCATTCAGAGTTCCGTTCGGATTGAATATATCTATAAAATCGAGTTCATGCCGCTTTCCTATTTCGTAGTCGTTGATGTCGTGGGCAGGAGTAATTTTCAAAGCTCCCGTTCCAAACTCCATATCAACATATTCATCTTCAATGACTTTAACTGCCCTGTTTATCAGCGGAACAAGCACCTCCTTGCCAACAAGATTCTTAAATCTGCTGTCGTTGGGGTTAACGCAAACGGCAGTATCGCCTAAAATTGTTTCAGGACGAGTTGTGGCAATGGTTATATATTGTGTTGGGTCATCTTTTACAAAATAACGCAGATAGTAAAGTTTCGACTCCACTTCGCGATGAACAACTTCCTCATCGCTAACTGCGGTAAGCGCTTGCGGATCCCAGTTTACCATTCTCACGCCACGATAGATAAGTCCTTTGTTATATAAATCGACAAAAACCTTTAAAACGCTTTGCGACAACGGCTCGTCCATAGTAAACTTTGTTCTTCGCCAATCGCACGAAGCGCCTAATTTCTTTAGCTGTTCGAGAATAATACCGCCGTGCTTTTCTTTCCACTCCCAAGCGTGGTCGAGAAACTGTTCACGTGTAAGTGATGATTTCTCAATTCCCTCATTTTTAAGTTTTTCCACAACTTTAGCTTCGGTAGCAATAGATGCATGGTCAGTTCCGGGAACCCAACATGCGTTTTTCCCTTGCATCCGTGCACGGCGCACCAAAATATCTTGAATGGTATTGTTTAACATGTGTCCCATATGCAACACACCTGTCACGTTTGGTGGCGGAATAACAATGCAATA
>DAOOBP010000035.1:0-19932 GCA_035407925.1 Salinivirgaceae bacterium | reverse complement strand
TGGGGCTTAAATTAAATGATTCTAACTTTGTTAATTCTGTTTCGCCAGTCCAGACAGCTATTTTCCCCGCAGTTCCTGTTCCTGTAACGGCATTAATAGCGTCCTGTCCGTCTTGTCCATCTTGCCCGTCCTGTCCATCCTGTGAAATTATTTGCCATAGTATTCCATCATAAACATATGATTTCTTATCTATTGTATTATAGTACGCTTGGTTTAGAGTGGAATTTGAAGGTTGAGTAGCAAATGAGCCTAACCATTGTATAGATACACCTTGTGGTCCGGCAGGTCCTGTTTCTCCTTGTGGACCAGTCTCGCCCTGTAGTCCTGTTTCACCTTGGGTTCCAGCGGGTCCTTCTGGTCCGGCGGGTCCTGTTTCTCCCTGTGGTCCTGCTTCACCTTGGGGTCCAGCTTGTCCATCCTGTGTAATTATTTGCCATGACGAACCATCGTAAACATACGATTTCTTTTGTGATGTGTTGTAATATGCCTGGTTTAGTGTTGGATTAGCAGGCGGAGTATCAAACGAGCCTAACCATTGTATAGATATACCTCCAGATGGTCCTTGTGGTCCGGCTTGTCCGTCCTGTGCAATCATTTGCCATGATGAACCATCGTAAACGTATGATTTCTTTTGTGATGTGTTGTAGTATGCCTGATTTAGTGTGGGGTTTGCAGGTGGAGTGTCAAATGAACCCATCCACTGTATAGATACTCCTTGTTGTCCAGATGGTCCTTGTTCCCCAACTGGTCCTTGTTCTCCAACTGGTCCTTGTTCTCCCACTGGTCCAGGTGATCCGTCTTGTCCGTCCTGTGTAATTATTTGCCATGACGAACCATCGTAAACATACGATTTCTTTTGTGATGTGTTGTAATATGCCTGGTTTAGTGTTGGATTAGCAGGCGGAGTATCAAACGAGCCTAACCATTGTATAGATATACCTCCAGATGGTCCTTGTGGTCCGGCTTGTCCGTCCTGTGCAATCATTTGCCATGATGAACCATCGTAAACGTATGATTTCTTTTGTGATGTGTTGTAGTATGCCTGGTTTAGTGTGGGGTTTGCAGGTGGAGTGTCAAATGAACCCATCCACTGTATAGACACTCCTTGTTGTCCAGATGGTCCTTGTTCTCCCACTGGTCCAGGTAATCCGTCTTGTCCGTCCTGTGTAATTATTTGCCATGATGAACCATCGTAAACGTATGATTTCTTTTGTGATGTGTTGTAATATGCTTGATTTAGTGTGGGGTTTGCAGGTGGAGTGTCAAATGAGCCTAACCATTGTATAGAAATTCCTTGCGGACCAGGTTCACCTTGTTCTCCTTGTTCACCCTGTGGTCCAGCTGGTCCTTCTGGTCCTTCTGGTCCGGCGGGTCCTGCTTCTCCCTGTGCTCCGGGCTGTCCTTGAGGTCCTGTAGGTCCAGGTTCACCCTGTTGTCCTTGCTCGCCTTGTGGTCCGGCAGGTCCTTGTTCTCCTTGAGGTCCTATCTCACCTTGAGGTCCTGCAGATCCGGTTTCTCCCTGTGCTCCGGGCTGTCCTTGAGGTCCTGCCGGTCCAGGCTCGCCTTGCGGTCCGGCGGGTCCAATAGGTCCTTGCTCACCTTGTTGTCCAACGGGTCCTGGTTGCCCTTGTGGACCAGCAGGTCCCTGAGGTCCAGTAGGCCCGGTATTGCCTTGTTGTCCAGCTGGTCCCTGAGGTCCAATAGGTCCTTGAGGTCCAGTGGGTCCTTGAGGTCCTTGAGGTCCAACAGGTCCAACGGGTCCTTCTGGTCCTTGATTGCCTGTTGCTGCGTACATAGCAAAAGGAACAGCCATAATTGGTGATGATCCTATAGTAACAAAATCGTTGTTTTCGGCTTTAAATTCAACCTTAATCATTACTGTTCCACTGTTCCATGGTATAGTGGCGAAGTTACCTGATATAGCCTCGCCCTGCCCGATTACTAAATTAACAACTCCAAGATTGTTGGTAGCGCTGTTTTGTAACTCTGAATAGTATGCAGTATTGCTACTTTGGTCAATCAGAGTTATCCGCAAAGTGACATCTTGGTTTTGAAGCGTTGTGCCATCTTGTTTTTGGATGGACGCTTGGTAGTTAAATCCTTGTTGTTGTGCTGTTGCTGTTGCAAATAAAGCTACACAAAACAAAATAAAGAATAGATTTCGTTTCATAACATTTGACTTTTAGTTAATTATATATCTGCACTTTTTAACAATGTAAAGTAAAACAAAAAAATCTTATAATGCAATAGTTGTTTTCAAGGATTGGGCGTAGTGGTTTTCCACTACTCGTTTTTGTAATATAATGATTATCAATGATATATATTAGGATATATTGAATAAAAATAAATGTTAATGATTTGTTAATTTAGTTAAAAGTTAAAAGCGGTGCACTTGGTCGCTGAGCGAAATATTTCGACACTTCGGCTATGCTCAGCACGACGCTTCGCTCAATAACCATCGAAGTGAGCGTAGCCGAAGTATGTCGAAGTGTGACTATTTCAAAACGAGCATCGTCGAAATAAATAATACCGATTGGACAGCTACTATAGTCCAAACCTCGCCATCGCTCTTTTTGACTATGTGTCTGTAGCATCGGTATTTACCCCTTAATTTCGTCCTTGCGGAGTCTGGGGTAAACATTTGTAAAATTTAAAAAACCTTGTATTTTGTCCATAGAACAACATTTGATTAACCATAGGCGCAAGCCTATGGGTGTGCCACAGCACACAACTCTACCCGTAGGGTGGCACACTTGCACCTTTTACCTTTTAAATTTACGCATAGTCGTCATGTCTATATTTTTCGTCATCTTTATCAAGAAATATTGTAACGTAGTTAAAATATCGCGATTCAGGTATAATTCCCTCTTCAACATCTTGAATAACATTGCACCCGGGCTCGTGAACGTGTGTGCAGTTGTAAAATTGGCAATGTTCGGACGATTTGAATATTTCCGGGAAAAAGTGATATAACTCATCTCGGTCAATATCAATCAAACCAAAAGACCTTATGCCCGGAGTATCAATTATATAGCTATCATTGACAGTTTCATACATTGAGGCGAATGTGGTAACGTGCTTGCCCTGTTTATGTGCCTCTGAAATATCACCGATTTTAAGATTTAGTGACGGGTCTATTCTGTTTATCAAACTACTTTTTCCGGTTCCTGAATGACCTGCAAACAGTGATACTTTACCAGCCATATCGTTTTTAATATCATCAATCCCTATGTTTTCTGATGCAGAGGCACGGAAACATTTGTATCCTATTGATTCGTAGATGGTTATATATTCTGCAAATCTTTCAAGCAGCTCTTTATCTTTATACAAATCAATTTTATTGAATATTATTTTTGCATCAATACGGTAGGCTTCGGCAGTAATCAGCATGCGGTCAATAAACATCAGAGAGGTGTTTGGCTCTGCCAGAGTTGCTATAATATAAAAGTTGTCAATATTGGCAGCCAAAATATGACTCTCTTTACTAAGATTTGTCGCTCGGCGGATTATATAGTTCTTACGTTTAAGTATCTCTGTAATAACGGTTTGATTGTGCGTGGTGTCGGTGTGTAATACAACCTTATCGCCCACAACAACAGGGTTTGTTGACCGTGCTCCTTTTAGTCTAATTCTTCCGCGCAGTGTGCATTCAATTAGTTCGCCAGTTTTATCGTGTTTAACTATGCTTAAGCCCCCTGTAGAGCGAAGAACAGTACCGGTTTCTTTTTTCATGTGTTTATAATTAAAATTAGAAGTTAGAAATTACGAATTACGAATTAACAATTCGGAACACTACTTTTACACTTCGGCTCCGCTCACTTCGACACTTTCGACTACGCTCAGTACAACGCTCCGTTCGGCGACCAAGTGCATCGCATTGCACATTGTTAATTGTTCATTGTTCATTGCTTTTCACACCTCAATATCAAACTTGTAACCCGAATATTTACGGATATTCAGAGCATAGCTGTTGTCAAATAAAAGATATTGCCCTTTTATTCCAATCACTCTTCCCGAAAAGATAGGCTTTTTATCGAAGTTAACAGATTGTTTTACAGTTACTTTCTCGATAATTGGATAATTAAATTTATAAATAGTATCGTCGCTATTAAAATATTGCCTGTATTCATCTGGTAATAAGTTGCTTAGTTTTTGTTTTGATTCAATCAGGTCAACATTTTTTTGATTGTTGTTTGTTAACATGGTTCGCCAGTGGGTTTTGTCGGCGATATGATTTTTATAAAACACCTCAATCATTCCTGCCAAATACCTGTTGGGAGTAAGTGCCAAGCTAATTGCTTGCGAAGCTCCCTGATCTATCCAGCGTGTGGGCACTTGGTGATTACGTGTTACACCAACTTTAAGTTGCGATGTATCAGATAGATATACATGATGTTCTATCAAACAGTTTTTTTTTGCCCACTCCATATCGCGCGCAATCCCTAAATGTGCTCTGCATTTTTCGGGGTGCAAAACATCCTCCTCCGTTTCGGGTCTTGTGGTAAAGCATTTATAGCAATATCCTTGTGCAAAAGATGTCCTTGTTTTAGCTCCACACGCCACGCAGTTGATTATGCCCAAGTAGGTAAACTTTATTTCTGTTCCCAATAGTTCGTTCATATCAATTTGAGAATCACCTATTGGTAAAAAATATTTAATAGGGTTTTCGTGGATTGATACCATCTTAAGAATATTCCCGGAATATGTATCCATGTTGCGTTGTAAATAATAACCCAAGTTTTATAACCTATTTTGATAAATACCGATTGGACACACACTATAGCCCAAACTTCGCTATCGCTCTTTTGGACTAAGTGTCTGTAACATCAGTATTTACAATTGTAAAATTTTAAAATGATAGGACTATTTTAAAATTACAATTGGTATAAACTTTGCGAAAATAGCTAAATTTGCACAACTTCAATACTTTATTGGTTAAATTTACCGTTGTTTAATGGCACCTGTTAACCAGAGTTTGAAGCAGACGATTTTGTCTAATTGTGTAAGTGTTAATTTGTTATTAAATTGCTGATAGATGCGAACTGTAAAACCGTTTTTTTATCTGATACTTATCCTCTTTGTTTCTAACCCATTGGGACTGTTTGGTCAACATCAGGTAATAACCACCAAAAACGATACTTTAAATTGTTCGGAAATAGAGTTCAATTTGGAAATGGAAGAGGTTTATTGTCAGTTGGCTTCTTCCGACAACGTTTTACTCTTTTCTCCCGATGATATTGTTACAATAAACTACCATTTTTACCCCAAATACCCCGATTTATCGCATCCACGATTTATTGTTCGCACAGGAATTGGAATTGCCATAAGCAATTATGTGCAAGCCTTTGGTAATATCTCCACTCAAAATGTTTTGAAAGAGGAGATAAAGCGAGGAGCGAATTATACAATTGGTGGACAATATTATATCAATAAAAGTTCGTTCGGATTAGCAGCGGAATATGGACATATGTGGTTTAAGCAAGATTACGACAGTACTTGGGCTATGGAAAGATTTAATAACGTAGGCTTGGGTATTGCATATTGCAGTAAATCGGTTACAAACGAGCTGTTTGCAACTGCACAACTCCTTTTTACCTATTCGGACTATAAAACAAAAGGGAAAATTCCTGCTTACGAGTTTCAAGGAAAGAACCAACTGTTTGGGGCAAATCTTTCGGCAACCTTAAACTATCACATAACAGAGCACCTGTTACTCGGTTTTTCAGGCAAACTTCAATTTTTTGATAAAAAGCCATCACAGCCAAAGAAAACGAGTGTTAATTTAGGGGTTTTTGAGGTTGCGATGGGGTTCTCTTGGATTTTTCCGTGATGTATATAGAAATTAGAACACAGATTACACGGACTAAACGTATTGTTACGAATTTAATATACCTAACCCTATGTGATTGGTAGAATAACTATGATTGAAAAACATCCATTTCCGCCATTTGTCCCAAAAGATTGTAAAGTCTTAGTAATAGGTAGTTTCCCGGGAAAAGAATCGACACAAGCAAAAAGAGTAGATGATTGGTTTTATGGTGCCAAGCGGAATCAATTTTGGAAGCTCTTAGAAAATGTTTACAACATAGAATTAAAAACTAAGGACGATAAGAAAAACTTATTTTATAAGGCAAAAATAGGTATTACAGATATTATTGAATCTTGCGAAAGAAAAGAAAACAGCAACTCCGATTCAAATTTGATTAACAAGACCTATAATTCTAAACTTGCTGAAATAATCGAAACTAATCCGATTGACAAAATTCTGTTTACAAGTAAGGGCGTTAAAAATGAGTTTTGCCAACATTTCACGGTTTCTGAAAATGTTAACCTGATTACTCTGCCTTCACCATCACCGATTTATAGACGAATGAGTTTTGAGGAAAAAGCAGAAAACTATAAAATACATTTTCCAAAACTTTGATTGCTGATTTTGAAATAAAAATTAACAACGACATATATTGTCGCACCTCACCCATATCTTTGTACAAAATATTACAGATATGGAGCAGAATATAAAGGTTAAGTTATTAGAAAGCATTGGAAATGTGTATGAGCAATCAAAAAATTGTAAGTTAGAGTCAGCATTTTATGAAAAAGTTGATGCTGAACTTAAACACCTTTCCGATTATTTTAAAGTTTCCCTAAACCAGTCGCTAATTGTAGCAATGGTTTTTGCACTCAATTACAAAGGAGATACCGTTGATTTAAAATACCTATCAGAGCATTTCGACTGTAATCCAATGAAATTATTGGAGTTCAGCGATGATTTTGATACGTTATATTCAAAGGGAATTTTTAAGAAACAAAAATCTCGACACAGGGTTAATGTAGCATTATCGAACGACCAATTTACTATAAATGAGGAAATTACCGAGGCTATCTTGAATAATAAATCAATGCCCATAGTTGAGCGTGAGGGATTTAAAGATGTGTTTGAACTTCTTGAAGATATTTACAAGTTAAGCGAACAACGATATGGCAGAGAAATATCTACTTTTAGGCTATTTGCCCGAACGCAAGAACTTATCTCTTCAAATTTGCATTTTCCTTTAATCAAGATAATTAACGATTTTAGGTTTAGTGTTGAAGATACATATCTTTTCCTTTACCTTATTTGGAGAACGATTGCTGGCGTTGAAACTACTGATATTGGTCGTGCAGCAGAAGACATTTTTGATAGCTCTTCTAAAAAGGTTAAATACGTTCAAAGTATAATGTCGGGTGAGAGTAAGTTAATCAGTCAGAGTTATTTAGAAATAGTCGAAGCCAATTTTTTTAACGATACCAAAATAAAGCTATCTGAATCTTCGGTTAAGATGCTAAAAGAATTAGGGTTCAAACTTTTCGCTAATAAAAAGAGAGGTAATATTATTGAACCTGCAAAAATAAACTCTAAAACGCTATATTTTAATAAATTTGAGCGCAAACAGCTCGATTTATTAAAAACATTGTTACAGGAGGATAATTTCAAGGAAACGCAAAACAGATTACAAAGTAAAGGGTTGCCTAAGGGTGTTACTGTTCTATTGCATGGTTTGCCCGGCACAGGGAAAACAGAAACAGTTTTTCAATTTGCAAAGGAGACAAATAGGGAAATTGTGAGGGTTGATATTAGTCAATCAAAATCAATGTGGTTTGGAGAAAGCGAGAAAATCACAAAGCGTATTTTTACTGATTATAAGGCTTATGCTGAAGAGTGTGAGCGAATGCCAATTTTATTGTTCAACGAAGCCGATGCAATTATTTCGAAACGAAAGGAGAATAACACCTCGAATGTTTCACAGATTGAAAATACAATTCAAAACATTATTCTCGAAGAGCTTGAAAATTTTGAAGGAATATTGTTTGCCACCACCAACCTTGTAAAAAATCTGGATTCGGCATTTGAAAGGCGTTTTTTATTCAAAATTGAATTTCAAAAACCCGATATTCCTGTTAAAGCCAAAATATGGAAATCAAAATTACCTAACCTTTCAATATCTGATTGTGAGGCACTTGCAAGCAGTTTTGATTTTTCAGGAGGTCAGATTGATAATATTGTCAGAAAGAGCGAGATTCATGAAATAATCCACGGTGTTTCTGTCGATTTCAGCAATATTGTCGAATTTTGCAAAACAGAGTTATTGTCAAAAAACAGTGGAGTTAAAATAGGTTTTACAAAAGCATAAAATTATGTCAAAAAGAGAAGCAATTGAACGGTATAATCTGATAATCAAGAAACTGAGGAGACAGCCATCTTCATTTTCGGAGATTTCTGACTATCTCGCTTTTGAATCAGATTTACAGGGATACGATTTCAACGTATCGAAACGAACATTTCAGAGGGACTTAGAAGATATTCGTTCGATATACAATATTGATATTCAATATGATTTTTCGAGAAAGGTCTATTATATTGACTTTGACAAACTATCAGAAATAAACGAAAGAATACTAGAAGCGTTTGATACGTTTAATGCCTTGAATATAGCCGACAGGCTTTCAGACTACATTCACTTTGAAAAAAGACGACCTCAGGGAACCGAAAATCTTTATGGATTGCTGTATGCCATAAAAAACAGGTTTCAAGTTACATTTTCATATCAAACATTCCGGGATGATAAAATTACGCATCGCACAACAGAACCATACGCACTTAAAGAGTTTAAAAACCGCTGGTATGTACTTGCAAAAGACTTAAAAGACAAGAAAGTAAAAAGTTTCGCATTAGACAGATTATCTGAATTAGAGATAAAAAGAAAAAAATTTCAATTACCTAATGATTTTAATGTAAATGAACATTTTAAATATTGCTTCGGGATAGTGAGCCCGAATGACCTTGAACCACAGGAAGTAATCCTATCTTTCTACCCTTCTCAAGGGAAATATATAAAAACACTACCACTTCATGAATCACAAGTAATTCTGGAAGATAATGAAGATGAGTTACTTATAAAGCTCACGCTATTTATTACGCTTGATTTTTTAATGGAAATCTTGTCGTATGGCAGCAACGTAAAAGTTATTCAACCAGTTAGTTTGATTGAAGAAGTTAAAAAAACTTATGAAAACGCATTAAAACGTTATTAATACGGCGATAGCTGAAAATGAAACAAGAAGTAAGATACGAATATTTTATATTTGTTTGTAAACCATATGTATAGAGTATTTAATAAATAAACAATGGAAATGATAAAAACTGAAAATAAAGAATTGAATTCTTTTTGGAATTTAGGTTTGAAACCAGGCGGATTAATTATAATTGCTGCCCGACCTGCAATGGGGAAAACCACTATTTTATTATCAATTGGGTCACAAATATCTAGGCATCATAAAACCCAACTGATGAGTTTAGAGACCTCTGCAAGTCAGCTGAAACAAAAAGGCATTTCCGACTCAATTCTGATTGATGATACACCTGCAATCAATTTGGAGCACTTATCAAAAATAATCTTGCAGAATAATCCGGAAGTAGTTTTAATCGACTACATACAACTAATGACTGGCAATAGAGAAAATTTAATAAAGGACTTAAAAAATATTGCAGTGAAATTCAACATCTGTTTAATAGTTAATTCACAGATACATCGAGGACCTGAGTATAGAGCATTATCGGATAGACGTCCGATAATTAATGACCTCACAGCTGGTAGTTCTATATTTAATTCCGATAATGTTGCTTATATCGATAATCTAACATTTTTATATCGTGATAGTTACTATAATAGAGATTCTCAAGAACCGGATAAAATTGAACTTATTCAATACGATAATGGAAACATACTTAAGATTCAATTAGATTGGATAAGTCCGACATAGATAAATGAAATTATAACGCTTTGTATTTGTTTAGCAATCAACACATTATCTGTCACGTTGAAAAAAAGACGAACATAAAAATAACAACGACACGTTTTGACCGACTGAGAATTTAACTTTGCAGACAAAGATTAACGGGGAAGCTGAAAACCGAACAGAGTAAGCAGAAATAATAAAATTAATAGTTATGATTTCAGATGTAATTTTAAAAAACAAAATGTATTATGTCCTTGATGAAAAAGGGAAAGAAATTTCTAAAGACTGGGAAAATAATGTAGGTGAATTATTGGGATTTAGTTCAGAATTGTTAGTATTTTTTAAAAACAAGATGTACTATACACGAGATGAAAAGTTAAAAGAAATTGCAAGAGATTGGGAAAATAATCTTGGTGATTATAGAAATGTTGCTGGTAGTACGATTAACTTCTTAAAGAATAAAATGATTTACACCAGAGATAGTAAACTAAAAGAAATAAGCAAAAGATGGGCATAACCGATATGAAATCCAATGTTTATATCTTAATTACGAACACGCAAAAACTTAAAAAAAATGAACAAAGTGCTTGCAGAATTAAACTTTAATAAACTTCTTTATTATGAAAATATAAGAGGTTATAGTAAACAAAAACCATTCAAATGTAACGGATTTTGTATTGATTGTGAACTTAAAGGCATTTTAAAAGATAGTGAAAAATTAGAACGTATGTCTCACGGTGCAGATAGCGATGATTTTCGCAAAGTTATTCCAAAACAGTACAATAATAATACACCTATTATGTTTTTAATGCTCGACCCGGCACCATCATTCGCAGATAATCGTGATGAACATTTATCCTTCGAGAATATTTCAAAAGATATTCCCACAAAAATGTATTATTGGGTAACCGATTATATTTCAGAGCCTGTAACATACGACGTAATAAGTAAAGGAAGTACATACGATTTATATTGGTGGTATTTACAAGAAAAGCATTCTTTGAACAATATTTACATAACAAATACAATAAAATGTTATTCTGCACTATATCATTCACGTAAACCAAATTATAACATACAAAACAACTGTATTGAAAACTTTTTAGTAAAAGAGATAGAACTTTTTAATCCACAAATAATTTTTTGTTTGCATTCCAAAGTTTACTATATAATGAAACACAATCTCCTTATTAAAAAATTATTGGAAAGGAATAATACAAAAGTTGCTAAATTAAAACACCCCTCTATGGTTGAAACTTATCATAAAAATCAAGTTGAGTATTTGAATAGTAATGATGAGATAATTGATAAAACATTAAATTCCATATAATGAACTAAAACGTGAGAGGTCAAAATAGAATAATGCTTAACCGCCAGCAAAGTGTAGTAGGTGGATATAAATAATACCAAATATTTTTATAAATTTGTTAAAAATTAAAGACTATGGCAAATCAAATGAATGAACAATTCTTTACAGAAAAATTTGACAATGGTTTTCGTTCTATAGAAAGCGAAATAGTGTCAGAGGGTATTTTTAATCGTTTCCCACGGATGATGCCAATGGTTGGTTCAGATTATGAAAAGCAACCTGCGAAGATTTTATTAGTGCTTGAAAGTTACTATTTTAACAACGAAGATTCGGAAAATGGTAGTGAGTTTAAAAATATTGAAAATTGGTATAAAAAGAAAGGTGCAATTCTTATACCCAAAAGCTCTGAAAAGAAAGTCAATATGCGAGAGGATTGGATTTGTAATCCAACGAAAGGCCCATTCCCAAATATTTATCGTTCTTTAAGTACATTGAGAGGAGGTAGCTTTGAATCTCAATGCCGTTCAATCGCCATATATAATTATTTTTTGCGTCCAGCTTATAACAATAATAAAGGCTCTAAAGGGTTTGGATATAATAATTATTGTACTGAGTATGATAGAACAGTAGCTTATGAAGCTTTTTGCGGAATAGTCAATATTATGAAACCAGATATTATTGTATTTTTAAGCAAATTCTCATTTACTACTTTTCAAAAACACAACAAATCGTTTAATAACGTAATAATTGAGAAAGTATCACATCCATCTTCTCCATGGTGGAATAGAGATAATGGTAAACATGGTCGTCAAAAATTTGAAAATTTATTAAGAGAGTATTGGGTAAAGTCTAAATGATACCAAAGACCTACGTTTGTCGCAAATTTAAGTGTTTTAGGGCAATACAAAAAACGCAAATTCAATAAAATTATGACTGATTTAGAACAGATAAAAAACTCGCTGGATTTTTGTAATAAATTAGCAGTACAAGAGCAAGAAAATTATAAAGATTTATTTCTATTTATAAATAAATTTAAAGAAGTATATGATAAAGAAATACAAAAACTGCCATATCATATTAACTTAATAGACGAACTACACGCTAATGAGAATGCACATAGTCGTATATTGGAGAAATTACTTAAACAAAAAACTCATAATGGGAAATTTGAAATTTTAGAAAGTTTTGTTTCATATTTAAGAGAGAAAGGAGGAAATCATTTCTCGAAAATCCAAATCAAAAATCCTGAAATCACACAAGAAATAGAACGAATAGACTTATGGATTAGGGATAATAAGTCGTATGCAATTATTATTGAAAACAAAGTACATTATGCATCAGACCAAGAAAAACAAATTGAAAGATATATCAATAAAACAATAAGTTATGATTTTAGTGAAAAAAATATATTTGTTTTATATCTACCACCAACCTATGAAAAAGAACCTGAAAAACAAAGCTGGGGTGATTATTATGATTCAGACATAAGAAAAGAAAGATATTTAAAACTCTCTTTTAATAATGATATTTTATTTTGGTTAAAAGAATACGTTTTACCTAATGTAAGAATAAAAGACACATATTTACGCAGTGCTATAGAGCAATATATAGACCACTTAGAAGGAATCTTTAGTTTAAGAACAATTAATAATGATATGAATATGGAATTACAGAAACTCATCGAAACAGAATTGAAATTATCGGAAAAAGAACCTGAGCAAGCTATTAATATTATTACTGAAAAAGTTGAAGGATTAAACAATGCTATAACACAATTGCAATTAGTTAGAGAAAAATATTGTTATAGTTGCCTTGTTGAATGGGAAAATAGATTAAAACAAGATTTCCCTGAATTAAGCAACGAAATCTATAGTAATATTAATAAAGATTATCCTAAACTTGGTGTTAAATTAGAATATAAAGGGATTAAATTTTCTGTACTTATTGAATTTAGTATACATTACAAAAACGGATTAACTCCATACTATGGAATTGGACATCACTTTGGCGCAAGTGAACAAAAAGAAGAAATTATCATTGAGTTTTTGAAACCTTATTTTTCTGATAAATTCTCAGATAACAGCGAATGGTGGTATTTCTGGACAGATACATCTTATAAGAATGGATATGATAGATTAAAAAGCTTGATTATTGAAATGATAAATATATTGAAAAATAAAATGAAGTCTATAACATAGGTTTTGTGTCAGGTGGGATTACACATAAACTTGAGGTTTTGTCGCGCGCACTGGCGTTCGTATCAGATTGACAGGACTTCGTCCCACCAATTCGCCCGAACGCAACCCCCATCCGTTGCGAAAGCTTGTGTCTTATGCTATCAACAACCGATAGCAGCGTAATTTTTAACTCGAATTGAAAATTACGCTGCTTTGTGATGAAACAAGAATAGATTTGATAAAATCACTTTTTGAAGTTACAACTGCAATTAAAATTGACAACTTGCGTAGAAGAGTGAGTTTTGTGATTTGGCAAGAAATAACAAATGTTTGTGGCAAGGAGTTAAAAGATTTTATTACAGAAAAATATTTTTAGAAAAAATGAAAATTCTACACCTATCTGATACTCATGGCAAACACCATTTGTTGAAAAATTTGCCCAAAGCTGATATTATTGTTCATTCGGGCGATGTTTCGGAAGATGGCACAGAGAGCGAAGTGTTGGATTTTTTGAATTGGTTTTGCGATTTGGATTATCAGTATAAAATTTTCATTGCAGGTAATCACGATCTTTGTTTAGACAATGCACAGCAAATCGAGGATTTGCCACAGAATTGTTTTTTCTTGAGCCATTCGGGTATCGAAATAGGTGGCGTGAAATTTTGGGGTATTCCATATTTTGTTTCTGATGAATTACATGGCGATATAGCACAATTAACAGCGAAAACTCCCTATGATACAGATATTTTGATAACACACCGACCGCCTTATGGTATTTTGGATTTTGATGATAGCAATAATTTTGGTTGTGTTGATTTACAACAAATCATTCCGAAAATTCGTCCGAAATATCATTTGTTTGGACACATTCACGCAGCTTATGGAATTGAAAAGTCGCAACACACAACTTTTGTAAACGCCTCACTTATACGAAAAAATGAAATTGTGAATAAACCTGTTTTATTGGAAATATGAACAAATTAATTAGACAATACATACCTAAAAACGAACTTGCAACTAAACATAACATAAAGAATATTAATAAGATACAGTACAAATTAAACAACAGACCAAGAAAGAATTTAAATTTTTTAAAACCTATCGAAGTTTTTTATACATTTCTAAATAGAAAAATTGCATTTGCTGGTTGAATCTACCATATGGCGATAACTGAAAATGAAATAGGAAATAAGATAAGAATGTTTTATATTTGTTTCGCAAATTATACGTTATGCAGCATTCTATCAGACAGTACAAACAATAAACATAAAGTAATATAATGAACATAAGAGTTTTTAAATGTCCATTTTGTAATGTAACCATTGACACATACCGAGATGAGTGGACGCCATTTAACTGTCCTACTTGCAGTTCTCAATTAAGTATGGACATAGTATCAAATCATTACGACCAGCTTACAAAAGAATTTGAGGCAAAGATTCAAAAGATTAATTCCATATCAAGACCAAACTCTGTTGACGAACAATTGCAATTTACCTTAAAACAGTTTTTTAAGAAAAACAATGAATTAATAAATGTTTGGCAATATGCTGGAATGCCCATAAAACTGAGTGACATTGAAAACAACCTTGACTATGAAGCTAAAAATCCGAATGTACTTGTATTAATGCCAGGACCAAAGTTACAAGCAAAAAAGTCAACAGTCCAATTGCTTTTATATTTCTTCATTACCTACAAAGACATATCAACCATTAACAAGGAGCTTTTTAAAATTATTTATGACCGTATTGACAAAGAAAATGACTATACGACCTTGAATTACTACTTTAATTGCCTATCAAACTATAACTTCGACAGAAAGAAAGCCTTAAATATGCTTACAATTGCAATTAACAAACTCGATATTAAGTTCTTTGATTACGCTGATATATGGGACTTTGCTAATACCAAATTTCCAGAACTTAATTTGTTTGAATTAGAATTAAAAAGATGGATTACAAACGATGATGTTTGTTTGCAGATAATAAAAAACAGTTTACAAAATATAGATAAATGAAAAAAGAACGACTGTAAACAGCACCTACACGCAAGTAGGGGTTCAGTGCTTCTATGAAAGGCTTGATACAAGTTCTGTACTCTTTATAAAGTTCAGTGTTAAAAATCCTCATCTGCGTGTAGCTGCAAACCGTTGTTCTTTAGTCAACTAGCACTACCGGCTAATAAATTGGCAAAAACATATCATAATGAGCCCCTTAACCCTTTTTACCGATTACTCCACCTTAACAATATTATCTTTAATATTTTTGGCATTTATTAGTTGAATCTACCTCTTAGATTTATTTTTTACAGAAACAATATTTTGTCGCAAATATTTACTAATTTTGCGACAAAGTTAAAGCTTAAAAATGTCAAAAAGTATTGAAAAACAAGTGTTAGACAAAATAAAGCGAAGCCCCAAAGGAACACTTTTCTTTGTAGATAGTTTTGTCAAAATTGCCAACACAAAAGCTATAAACAAAGCATTAGAACGTTTAGTGAAATCGGGAGAAATAGAGCGAGTTGCACAAGGCATATACGTTCGTCCAGTCATTGATGAACACATCGGGAAGGTATTGCCAAGCATTGAAGAAATTGCCGTTGCCATTGCGAAAAGGGATAGAGCTAAGATTATTCCAACAGGAAGTTATGCAATGTATAAATTGGGATTAACAACACAAGTTCCGCTAAACATTGTTTTCTATTCCGACACTTCGGCACGAAAAATTAAAATAGGTAAACAGACGATTACGTTCAAAAAGGCGAGTTCAAAAAACTTGGCTTTCGTTGGCGAAGTCAGCACATTGGTAATCCAAGCATTACGGACAATCGGAAAAGACAACGTAACCGACAATGAATTAAAACAGATAAAAAATATTTTGAAAAAAGAAAATCCAAAGCACTTGCAACACGATTTGCAATTAGCACCCGTTTGGATTAGAAAAATGATCGCAACAAATGAATAATTTTACACATTTGCGAGAATGGTTTCAATTGCCTGATGAAACCAAAATAAGATTGTTTGCCGAAACAAGCAGGCAAATTGGTTTACCATCTTCGTCTGCCGTTGAAAAAGATTGGTGGGTTGTTCACACATTAGCGAAAACATATTATAAATGAGCCCCTTAACCCTTTTTACCGATTACTCCACCATAACAATATTATCCTTAATATTTTTGGCATTTGCAGCCGGATTTGTTGATTCTATAGTCGGTGGTGGCGGATTAATTCAACTACCCGCATTACTTGTCAATTTCCCGAAAAGCCCACTGCCGGTGTTGTTCGGCACTAATAAACTTGCCGCATTCTTTGGTACAACGGTTGCCGCATACGAGTATTCTCGAAAAGTAAGGTATAACTTTAAGTTACTGTTAACTGTATCGTTTTTTTCATTTATTGCCTCCAGATTAGGAGCACAGTTTTTAAGTACAATCAATACAGATACATTAAGACCTATCGTGCTGATTATCTTGATTGTAATTGCAATTTACACTTTTCTGAAAAAGGATTTAGGCTCTGTTCAAACCAAGAGATTGCCGTTGACAAAACAAATTATTTTCGGTTCAATCATTGGGATATTAGTTGGTTTTTATGACGGTTTTTTTGGTCCCGGAACAGGAAGTTTTTTGGTATTGGGCTTTGTGGTGGTGTTAGGTTTTGAGTTTGTTACGGCATCGGCATATTCAAAAGTTATCAACTGTATAACAAATATTTCTGCACTAATCGTATTCATCAAACAGGGTTATTATCTTTTAGATTTGGGGATACTGATGGCTATCTGTAATATGGCAGGCAGTTTTACGGGAAGCAGAATAGCTCTCAAAAAAGGAAACTCCTTTATTCGATTGATCTTTTTAATCATTGTCGCGATAATGATTTTGAAATATAGTTATGATATCTTTATAGAAAATTGAGCCATGAAACGAACATGCCAAACTAAACGTGACACCCAAGAGCGTGATTATAAAGCATGTGAGTTCCATATGACCTTAAACTGAAAAAATTATAAACGTATGAAATAAAAAAGATTTTCTAAAAATCAAGACAATAGGTTGTTGGTTAAAAATTAAATATCTATCTTTGCAGTCCATTTTTTTAAGCTATAATATTATAAATGTAAAACACTAACAGGAGATTTACAGTGAGTACATTAAGTTACAAAACAGTATCAATTAATAGAGCAACTGCACAAAAGCAATGGGTGCTTGTTGATGCTGAAAATCAGACAGTTGGTCGTTTGGCTTCAGTAATTGCATTAGTATTACGAGGCAAACATAGACCAGATTATACTCCTCACGTGGACTGTGGTGATAACGTTGTGGTAATCAATGCCGAAAAGGTTCGCTTTACAGGATTAAAGTGGGATCAAAAAACCTACATCCACCACACAGGTTATCCCGGAGGACAGCGTGAAATCAAGGTGTCAGAACTTCATAAGAAGAACCCTTGTGCCGTATTAGAACGCGCTGTTAAAGGCATGTTGCCAAAGAACAGACTCGGACGTCGATTATTTACAAACCTTCATGTTTATGCAGGTAGCGAGCACAAACACGAAGCGCAAAATCCGCAAATAATTGATTTATCGAAAATTAAGTAGATTTTATGAAACGAGCACTCTTGTACAGTGTGAGTTCCATAAATTCCTTAAACTGAAAAAATTATAATCAGATGAAACAAATTTCTACAGTCGGAAGACGAAAAGCTGCAATTGCCAGAGTATTTGTTAATGACGGAACAGGAAAAATCACAATCAATGGACGTGACCATAAAGAGTATTTTTCAACTCAACAGTTACAATACATTGTAGAGCAACCATTCGCTGTTCTTGAAATGGAAGGCAAATACGACGTTAAAGCAAACATCGGCGGTGGTGGATTTAGAGGTCAAGCCGAAGCCCTACGTTTAGGCATTTCGAGAGCGCTATGTGAAATAGATATCGAAAATCGTCCAAAACTTAAGGTTAATGGTTTCCTTACACGCGACTCGCGCGTTGTTGAACGTAAAAAATATGGGCAACCAAAAGCACGCAAAAGATTTCAATTTAGTAAACGTTAAAAATTTAACTACAAGTTTAGTATCTAAACCTGTCGGACTCTTATTTGAAGACTACCAACAGGTTGCATAAACGAAGAAGGTAAACTTGAAAAGAAAAAAACATGGCAAATTTAACATTTAACCAACTGCTTGATGCCGGAGCACACTTCGGACACCTAAAGCGTAAGTGGAATCCAAACATGGCTCCATATATCTTTATGGAGAAAAACGGGATTCACATTATAGACCTTCACAAAACACTTGTGAAACTCGACGAGGCTGCAAATGCAATGAAAAATATAGCCCGTTCAGGAAAAAAGATATTGTTTGTCGCCACAAAAAAACAAGCCAAAGATATTGTTGCCGAAAAAGTAGGCGCAATAGGAATGCCATACGTTACCGAACGTTGGTTTGGCGGTATGTTGACAAACTTCCCAACTATTCGCAAAGCCGTTAAAAAAATGTCAATGATTGACAAAATGGAAAAAGACGGCACACTTGGACACATGTCAAAACGCGAACGCCTTCAAATTTCACGTCAACGTGAAAAACTTGATAAGAACCTTGGTTCTATTGTCGATATGACAAGAATACCAGCGGCAGTTTTTGTAGTTGATATACAAAAAGAGAAGAATGCTGTAGCTGAAGCTCGCCGTTTGAACATTCCAGTTTTTGCTATTGTTGATACAAACTCAAATCCAAACTTGGTTGATTTTGCAATCCCTGCAAATGATGACGCAGCAAAATCAATCTCATTAATCCTCGATTATCTTATAGACGCTGTAAAAGAGGGATTAAGCGAGCGTAAAATTGAGCGCGATAAAGAGGACGAAGGTTCAGATAGCAAACCAACAAAAAGGACAAGAGCAAGAAAATCAGCCACTAAAGCAAAAGCCGAAGCTGAAGCTGACGAAGATCTTGACGAAAATGAAGATTTAGATGATGTTGATCTTGATGAAGATGAGGAAGAGATTGAAGTGGACGAGGAAGAAGACGACACAGATACAACAGATGAAGATTAATTAAAGAAATTAACAATATAAAAATATATAACCATGGCAATAACAGCTGCCGATGTAGCAAAATTACGTAAAATGACCGCAGCAGGTATGATGGACTGCAAAAAAGCACTCGAAGAAGCTAATGGCGACTTTGAACGTGCGGTAGAAATCATTCGTGAAAAAGGTAAACTTGTTGCTGCAAAACGTGCCGACAGAGACGCAACCGAAGGTGTTGTCTTGGCAAAAGTTACAGATAATAAAAAGTATGGTGCAATTGTAACTCTTAATTGTGAAACCGATTTCGTGGCTAAAAATGCCGATTTCGTACAATTTACACAATCAATACTTGATATTGCATTGACAAATAAGCCTTCTGATTTAGAAGCATTAAAAGGATTAAAACTTGATGGACGACCAATCAAAGAGGTTATCACTGAGCAAATTGGTGTTATAGGAGAAAAAATTGATCTGTCGTACTTCCAATATGTTGAAGGAGATAGCTGTGTGGCATATATCCACCCGGGTAATAAACTTGCTTCGTTGTTATCATTTACAGGTGAAATAAGTGACGAAGCTGCTAAGGATGTTGCAATGCAAACAGCAGCAATGGCTCCAGTTGGAATAGATAAAGATGATG
>DAOOBP010000034.1:0-20124 GCA_035407925.1 Salinivirgaceae bacterium | reverse complement strand
TAATATTTTTTTACAATAAGAACATTGTTTACGTAAAAATATTTGTATTTGTCAGCTAAGTACATGACAAAAATTTAAAATTATTTGTATATCATTGGAAATAAAGTGTTTGAAAAACATGTAACAATTAGTTTTATTCGCTTATCGAGCAGAGGCTAAATACTCCACTTAAAGACCACTCTTCGACAGGTTCAGTGACTGTGTTACGTCGGCTGAGTTTATATTTCGACAAGCTCAATAACCGTCGAAGCCAAAGTCATAGGCTACCTATACTGCAAGGTCGCTTCGACAAGCTCAGCGACCGAGTATGTCGCATTGTTCACGCAGGCTATGTTTTCAATGTTCAAACACATGCATTGTGTCTATACACCCAAATCTCTCACACCATCACGTTCAACGCATCATTAATTTTTTTTGTCATGTACTAAGATTTGTCAGTTGAATATTCTATTTGCAGAAATAAAACAAAACATATAAATTTGCAGTCCTTAAAAACATGTCTAAGCCCAGATGGTGGAATTGGTAGACACGCTACTTTGAGGGGGTAGTGTCCGTAAGGATGTGCAAGTTCGAGTCTTGTTCTGGGCACGAATAAAATTAGAAGTTAGAAATTAGAAGTTAAAAGCGGTGCACTGAGCGAAGTCGAAGTGTTAAAAGTTTGTAAAGCGGTGCACTGAGTGCAACCGAAGTGTTAAAAGTAGAGACAGGGCATGCCCTGTCTATTTGTAGTAAGGGCAACCCTTGTGGTTGCCCTTACTGAAATGATAACCATTGAATTAAAACACGAATAAATCCGTGTAAATCTGTTTAATCCGTGTCATCTGTGTTCCAAAATCCGCTCCGCACTGAGCTTAGTCGAAGTGAAATCCGAAATCTACGATGTTCTGAAATTTATATTGTGCAAATATCCAAAAAGTGAGTAAATTGCAACCGAAACTCAAAAGTAAAGAAACGTGCGATTTTTTGAAAATCTGAAATTGCAAAAATGGACGTTGGTCATAATAGTTGTATTGCTCAATTTCAATACGCTAAGAAACCAGTATGCACTTGATGATGCCATTGTAATTACAAAAAATCAACATGTAGAAAAGGGATTGAGTGGCATTCCCGACATACTTAAAAACGATACTTTTCAAGGTTTTTTCGGTTCACAACAAGATTTGGTTGCAGGTGGAAGATACAGGCCACTATCACTTATTACATTTGCCATTGAATATCAGTTTTTTGGACTTAACCCAATGGTTGGTCATTTTATCAATATTGTTATATATGCAATAATTGTCGTATTACTTCTGTTGGTGCTTCGTGAATTGATTCCAAACGCAAACAATCAATGGCTTAAGATTGCATGGCTTACAACATTTCTATTTGCAATACATCCAATCCACACGGAGGCGGTAGCAAATATCAAAGGGCGAGATGAGCTTATGACACTGCTGTTTGCGCTGTTAGCGTGGCTATCAGTTTTCAAATGGATTAAAACCGATAAAACTAAACATCTGATTTTAGCCTCTTTATATATCTTCTTAGGGAGCATGAGCAAAGAACATGCTGTAGCATTTGTATTCGTAATACCTTTCTCGCTTTGGTTTTTCAATCACGCCAAACTTAATAAATCAATAATCGCTGCAGTGCCATTATTTGTAGGTGCACTTGCTTTTGTTATCATAAGGCAAAACGTTTTAGGCTCGTTCTCATTCGATCCCGGCGATGAATTAATGAACAACCCATTTGCTAACGCTACTATAGGACAAAAATATGCAACAATACTATTTACATTTGTTTGGTATCTGAAACTGCTATTTGTGCCACATCCGCTGACATTTGATTATTATCCGTACCACGTCCGGTTGGTTGAACCAACATCACTAATTGCGATTTTTTCACTATTGGTTTTTATAGTTATGATTTTCATAGCTTTATACGGATTAAAGAGACGTTATTACGCTTCGTTTTGGATAATTTTCTTTTTTGCAACTTTCGTGTTAATGTCAAACCTACTATTTACAGTAGGAACCTTTATGAACGAACGTTTTATGTTTATACCTTCCATTAGTTTTGCATTTGGATTGGCTTGGTTTTTGAGCTGGTTACTACAGAAGAACAAAAAAATTGCAATATCAGGTTTGATATTAATTACTGCGCTCACATCATTTAAAGTATATTCTCGTAACAAAGTTTGGTACGACGATGCCACTCTATTCTCAACCGATGTGAAGACATCATCTAACTCAGCAAAAAGCAATACAACTATGGGGGGAATGCTTTTTGAAAAGGCTCAAAAAGAGAAAGATAAAGAAAAACAGCACGATATTTTAGTTGACGCCGATAAATATCTGAGCAAAGCATTAGAAATTCATCCTAACTATAACGATGCCAGACTGTTAAAAGGAAATGTGGTGTTCCAACTGCAATCGCCCGATTCGGCTATGCGTTGGTACTTTGATATTTTTAAAAAGTCGCCAAGACATGGGCATGCATGGAAAAACGCACTTATTGTAGTTGAAAGCATTTCCGATATCGACAATAGAATTGACACGTACACAAAACTATACAGTATTGATTCTAACCGATTTGAAATTACTTATAATTTGGGACTTCTATACTCTAAAAATAAGAGTGATTATACACAAGGAACCCTATTTTTAGAAAAGGCAGTAAAATCAAACCCCAATAATAAAAATGCTATACGCGATCTTGGAATAACGTATGGAATGCAAGGCAATTACGAAAAATCAGAAGTATTGTTATCCGATGCAGTTAAACGATTCCCTGATGATGGTCAACTATTTTATAATTTGGCTATTACGCTCTATAATTTGAAAAAATACGACGAAGCGCAAAAAGCTTTTGACAGAGCATCAGATTTGGATTCTTCAATAAAACCTGTTAAATTAGTGCAATAAAAGTATCACAGCTAATGTATAAAGTATTTTATAATCTTTGCAAAGAACACCTCAGTGAGGAGTTAGAAAAAGTTGAAAAAATGCCGCAAGGTGGCTCTGAAAGGCAATATTTCAGATTATTTTTAAAAAACAGTAAAACAGTGTTGGGTGTATTTAACCCTAATATGTCGGAAAACGAAGCTTTTGTTAAATTACAAGGTGTGTTTCAGAAACAAAATTTACCGGTACCAGTCATATTTGGAGTTGATAAAAGTAAACAATACTATTTGTGTTCCGACAATGGAAAAAACACTTTGTTTGATCTAATAAAGAAAGATGAAGCTGGTAATTTGGAAAAGTCGGCTTACGAGTATTTTGAACAGTCTATCAAATACTTAACACGTTTTCAAACATCATTTATCAAAGAGCCTAATATCTTCGAATATTGCAGTGTCCCAAAAGAGTTTGATAGACGTTCAATAATGTGGGATTTGAATTATTTTAAGTATAACTTTCTTAAAGTAAGGTCTGTTCCGTTTAACGAAATCGCTTTGGAAGATGATTTTGAAAAACTATCGTCAAAAATTGCATCTATACCGATGCAAGGATTCATGTACCGCGATTTTCAATCGAGAAATATTATGATTGACGAAGGAAAACTTGTGTTCATAGATTTTCAAGGAGGTCGTCGCGGACCATTTCAATATGACGTGGTAAGCTTACTCTGGCAAGCTTTAGCCGAATTATCAGAACAAGATAAAGAGAATTTAATTAAATCGTACATCATTGAACTTCAAAAGATATTGCCAAAAAGTCAAGAGTACTTTTATCGCGATCTGAACGAAATTATTCTTTTAAGACTTCTACAAGTTCTTGGCGCTTACGGTTTTAGAGGTTTAATAGAACGCAAATCTCATTTTATTAAAAGTCTCCCTTCAGGCATAAAACAGTTAGTTAACCATTGGGAAAGTACTGATTTAGGCAAAAAATATCCTGAACTAAATAGTTGTATAGACTTCATAAACAAACAACAAGAGCATCAACAACATAAAATTAAAACTACAGGTCTTACAATAAACATTTGTAGCTTTTCGTATGCAAATGGTAGCTACCCTATTGATTTATCTGGACATGGCGGTGGATATGTTTTCGATTGTCGAGGGTTACAAAATCCCGGAAGAATTGAAGGCTATAAACACCTGACAGGAAAAGACAAAAAAGTAATTGACTATATGAGACTCTATGGCGAAGTTGAGAGTTTTATCAACTCAGCTTATCAAATTGTCGAAAAGCACGCTACACTTTATGAAAGCCAAGGCTACGTATATCTTTCAGTTGCCTTTGGTTGTACTGGAGGACGACACCGCTCTGTCTATTGTGCTGAGGAAGTGGCTAAACGCCTTGAATTTAATGGGTTTAATGTTCATTTATGGCACAGAGAGTTTCCGACAATCTAACACTTTTTATTCTTGCGGCGGGCATTGGTACCCGCTTAGGAAAATTAACCGAAAACAGACCAAAAGCCTTGGTGGAAATAAACAAAACCCCCATGATTAATCTTTTGATAAACAAGATGTTGGGTTATGGATTTTCAAATTTTGTTGTAAACTTACATCATCACGGAAAAATGTTGGAAAGTCATTTATTAAATAACTTTCCAAATCTTAAAATAAGTTTCAGCAACGAAGAAAAAATGTTGCTCGACACGGGTGGAGCATTAATAAAAGCGAAAGAATTTTTGCGTAACAATGATCCTTTTTTAGTCCATAATGTTGACATTATTTTACCATTTAATCCATGTGAAATGCTTGTACAGCACAGTAGTCGAAAAGCATTGATGACACTTGCGGTTAGTCAACGCAAATCGAAACGCAAATTGATTTTTAACTCTGAAAATGAGCTTTGTGGCTGGACAAATACTGAAACAGGAGAGTTACGAAAGGCGGAAAACTACACTGAAAACAATAAGCTTCTTGCATATAGCGGTGTTCAATGGGTTTCAACAGATTATTTCGAAATAGAACAAAGAACAGGAAGATTTAGCATAATAGACTCTTGGTTAGATTTTTGCCACAAAAAACCTGTTATCGCTTATGAACATTCAAAAGTCGGATGGTTTGATCTTGGTAATGAAAGCAAGATACAGGAAGCAGAAAGGTTTTCCAAGAGTTAAAAAATTAGAAATCAAAAATCCAGTCCTAACTGAGCTTGTCGAAGTAAAATCTAAATAAATCTGTATAAAATCCGTTAAATCCGTGTGTTCTGTGTTCCAAAAATCCGCTCCGAACTGAGCTAAGTCGAAGTGAAATCCAAATAAATCCGTGTAAAATCCGTTAAATCCATGTGTTCTGTGTTCCAAAAATCAGCAAAAATTATATTTACTTATTAAAACTATCACTTATAATTACCATTTTTTTTATATTTGTGGTTTATAAAACTTGTGTGTGATGTACAAAACAATTATTCCAGTATTAATTCTGATATTTCTGTTCGGTTGTGGACAATCGAATCAACCCAAAAGTCAACCCGAAGAGGCAGAGAGCAAAATTATTGACAGTCTAATCTCCAGTAGGATAGTTAATTTCGAAAATTCGCTGTTCAGTATTCCCTCTCCTCACCAAATAACCATGACTTTAAAACAGCAGAATATTGAGTACAATCCATCTTATTTAAACCCTACAAGTAACACTCTCAATTATACAAACAGCTACAAAAAAGCTCTTAATATGGGAGTTTATGGCGCCGATTTGGGCTATTTAAATACGTATGATAAAACCCAAGAAGCAATTACATATTTCTCGGTTATTAAAACTCTTTCACAAGAGCTGGGGATTATAAATTCACTGAAAAAAGATACATTCGAACGAATTGAGAAAAATCTTTCAAACCAAGATTCATTACTGCATTTGCTATCAAACTCGTATCAAGACATTGATATATTTTTAAAATCAAACGATCAAGGACATATAGGAGCTCTTATACTTGCAGGAGGATGGATTGAGAGCATGTATTTACTTTCCAGATTCTCTGAAAACAAAAATCAAGAGCTGATTTCTCTCTTAGGAGAAAACAAAAATCCGTTAGAAAACCTTATAAAAATCATTTCACTTTATACAGAAAACAATAGGATATACCAAGTCTTGTTAGAGAAGCTAATTGCATTAGAAATGATTTATCAAAACATAGAAATTACATACACTTATAATAAAACCGAGGTTAATCCAGAACAAAAATTTACAAAAGTTTACAGCAACACAAATATTACTATAAGTGACGATGTTTTAAAAGAACTGATTGAAGAGATTAAAGCATTAAGACAATTTATTATTTCTTAAAAAAAAAAGCAATGAGAGTACTTATAACAATCCTTTTCATACTTACTTTTGGGATAGTAAATGCTCAGGTAGAGCAAGTTGACAGCAAAGTTCGCGACTATCTTGATAACACATATATCTCCGATGGGCAAATTTATCGCGTGATGCTCAATCACGAAGAGGAGGGCGAGTTTGATGTAACATTTTTTGCCGGCACTCAATACAGATTAGCTTTATCATCGACACTTGCTCAGTCAAATCTGGTTTATACAGTATATGATTCGGAAAGGAATATTCTATTTTGCAATCAAGACTTTGACAATACTCCTTATTGGGATCTTATTTTCACCAGCACCATTAATTGCAAAATTCAAGTAAAAATATACGATAAACAAAAACGTTCAGGCATTGCCGTAATGATGATTGGATATAAACAGTCCTAATATTCCATGAGCGAAAAGATATTAAAAGCTTTAATGCACTTGTTTGCAATCATTTCTCGTCCACAAGACGATGTGAGTGATAAAAGACAAGTTGTTCGCAATTTTTTGGAACTGCTTCTGAACCAAGAGCTTGTTAAAGAATACCTAAAGGTGTTCGATAATTATTACGAAATTTATCAGATTAAACAGAGTGATAAAAATCGCCAGAACAAAAACATATCGTTAAGTTCGGTAAAGGTTTTAAAAATATGTCATGAAATAAATCTTGAGCTAACTCAACAACAAAAACGTATAGTTTTATTTCGACTGTTACAATTTATAAAAACCAGCGTAGAGATTAGCCCACAAGAACACGAGTTCGTAAAAACTGTTGCCGATGCCTTTTATATCGAAGAAGATGAATTTAAAAAAATAAGGGCATTTATCCTTTACAATTTTGACAAACTTCCCGACAGCAACCAGTTATTAATTATTGACGATTTACCCAAAGAAACTGGCGTGCTTTTCAACCACATGACTATTTCAGGTTTAGAGGGTCGAATAATGGTTTACTACCTCGAATCTACGTCAATGTTTGTTATGCGATACATAGGCGAAGACGAACTATATTTGAATAGTCAGCTAATTCAATCAGACGATGTTTATGTTCTTTCGTTTGGGGCATCGATACGTGGTAGCCGCATAAAGCCAATTTTCTATTCGGATATTGCTGGGGTATTTTATTCTACAAGCCAAAAAGAAAAAATTCTTTTCGAGGTTGATAATGTTAGCTACAAATTCTCATCAGGAAAAACAGGGATTCATTCGATTAATTTTCAACAATCTAACGGTCACCTTGTCGGAATAATGGGCGCCTCTGGTGCAGGAAAAACCACACTGCTTAACATATTAAATGGAACATCGAAACCAACAACCGGAACAGTTAAGATAAACGGCTTTGATATCTATTCTGAAAGTGAAAATATTAAGGGACTTATAGGCTATGTTTCTCAAGATGACTTACTTATAGAGGAGTTAACCGTATTCCAAAATCTATATTTGAATGCACGACTTTGCTTCAAAGGCATGCCACCAGTCAAACTAATGCGCAAAGTACTTTCAACACTGCAAGAGTTAGGACTGTTCGAAATAAAAGATATGGTTGTTGGCTCCCCGTTAAACAAAAAAATAAGTGGTGGACAAAGAAAACGACTGAACATCGCCTTAGAGCTAATTAGAGAACCTGCTGTATTGTTTTTAGATGAACCCACAAGTGGCTTATCATCAAGAGATTCCGAAAATATAATGGCTCTTTTAAAAGATTTAACTCTAAAAGGTCATCTGATTTTTACTGTTATCCATCAACCATCGTCAGATATTTTCAAAATGCTTGACTATCTTTTGTTGTTAGATGTTGGTGGATATATAATTTACTATGGTAATCCTGTTGACAGCATAATATATTTTAAAAGCAGAGTACACCACGCCGACAGAGGCGAAAGTGAATGTCACTTTTGTGGAAACGTAAACCCTGAACAGATTTTCAATATAGTAGAATCCGCAATTGTTGATGAGCATGGCAATCTGAGCAAAACTAGAAAAATATCACCAACTGAGTGGTATGCCAAGCACCTAATCTCAAAAACCAAACCAGAATATAATAAAAAAGAGTTTTATGATAATACTCCATCCGTTGAGTTCCAAACGCCTAACAGGTTTACACAATATAAAATATTTACCATTCGCGACACTCTGTCAAAACTTACTAATATTCAGTATCTTGTTATAAACTTGTTAGAGTCTCCTCTCTTAGCCTTTATGTTGGCATTTATTATAAAGTTTTTCAACGTTGATGAGGCTAATCTTAAAGGCTACACACTGTTCGATAACTCAAACCTACCTGTTTATATTTTTATGGCAGTTATTGTTGCCATTTTTATTGGTTTGACTGTCAGCGCCGAGGAGATAATAAAAGATAGAAAAATACTAAACCGAGAGCGGTTTCTGCATTTAAGTTGGTTTAGTTATCTGTGTAGCAAACTCACTGTTTTAATGGTAATAAGCGCATTTCAAGCCCTTGCCTTTGTAGTTGTGGGGAATCTTATTATGGAAATTAAGGGTATGTTTTTCCAATACTGGTTAGCGCTTTTCTCGGCGTGGATTGGAGCTAGCATTTTAGGGTTGATAATCTCCGATAGTTTTAAAACAGTAGTTACCATCTATATCTTAATTCCTTTTTTGGTTATTCCTCAATTAATACTGTCGGGAATAATTGTTCCATACGATAAACTAAACCCAAAGATATCAAAACCTAACTCAATACCATGGTACGGCGAAATTATCACAGCACGATGGGCGTACGAAGCATTGGCTGTATATCAATATAAAGAGAACAGATATGAACGCGATTTGTATCCATACGATAAAGTGTTGTCAAATTCTATTTACAAAAAAGATTACTGGATTAAATCACTGAAAAACAAGGTTTCATACGTAAAACAAAATGCTGATGATTCTACAAAAAGGGCTGAAGTTCAGAAAGCAATTAAGCTTATAAATAATGAAATAAAGAAAGAATTAGCAACAAACAAATATATTGAACTCCCCTACTCTATTGATTTACTGTCGGCAGAAACATTTGACTCTACTACAATTGCACAAACCGAAACTTATTTAGATAATCTGTCATTCTACTACATTAACCTTTACAACAAAACAAATCGCCGCAAGGACGATTTAATTCAACATTTTGAAGACAGCTTAGGGAAAGAGTATGTTGCTATGCGTGAAGCATATACAAACAGAAGTCTAACCGAATTTGTAAGAAATACAAATAGCATAGATAGAATTATTGAATACAAAAACAGCTTATACCAAAAGATAGACCCTATTTACAAAGACCCTGAAAGCTCTTTTATTAAGGCGCATTTTTATGCACCTTACAAAAAAGTTTTCGGGCATTTCCATCCCACATACAGAGTAAATATTATTGTGCTGTGGATTATCAATATTATTCTGTTTGTAATTCTCTATTTCCGTGGCTTACACCGAACCCTGAGTTGGTTTGGAAAAATGAATGAAAAAATAGGTAAAAAGTTCTCTAAGTTAAAATCTGCTACCAATTGAATTAAAAATAAGGATGGCTAATACATATCTTGTTTATTTATGTTGGATATGGCATATAGTGGCGCTACTCTAATGTTTGGGTAGTTGGAGAAATTTTCTAACGAAAGCCTATATCCAAATTCCGAATTTTTGGTTTCAATAAACTTATAAATGCTTTGCATAGAGCCTGACACATTTGCTTTTACTTCTACTGGAATTATCTTGCCGTTTCGTGTGATTACATAATCAACTTCGGCTTGCGCATTACGTTGCATTCTTTGCCAATAATATATTTCTGCTTTTTTGAAACAATCACCATACTTCAACAGCTCCAAACCTGCGAAAACTTCTGAAAGACCACCTTTGTTAACAAGTTCTATCTCATCAACTAATAAAATATCTGATGCTTGTATTCCTAAAAGGGCTTGCATCAAACCTATATCTAAGAAAAGGAATTTTCTATATTTGAGATTAATTTCTGCACCTAAAGGAAGTCCATTTGCATCTGTATGTACTACGGGAATAAGCAAGCCCGCGAGCATTAGTAGCTCTAAAGCTACCTTTATTGTTTCTGTATTATAATTTCCAACTTTAGCGTAAGTAAATTTGGTTCCTGATTGTTGAACAACGGACCTCAAAACGCTTTTTAAAACAAGAGGCGAAATACGCGTTTTGTATTTGCTAAAATCATCTTGATAAGTATCTAAAATATCGTTATGAACCCTTGCGCATTTAGCAAAATCATTCGTATTTATCCATTTTACAACGGCTTCGGGCATACCTCCTACAAGGTAAAAGGTGCGTATTTGCGATATCATTTGTTTGTGTAAGGCATCTGGTAGCGCTTGATTATAGTCAACACTTTGTTTAAAATCGAGTTGTATGCTTAAACCTTGTGCTAGTAGAAATTCATCGAAGGAAAACGGATACATATAAAGTGAGCGTATTCTTCCTACTCCAAAAGATGGTAGTTCATTCATTGCAAACTCTAAAAGTGAACCCGCTGCGATAACATGAAGTTCAGGAAAATCTTCATAAAAGTATCTCAGTGAAGTCATTACTCTTTTCGACTCTTGAATTTCATCAATAAAAACTAAAGTTTCGCCTACAATTATTGGAGTGTTATAAATCGCACTTAATTTTGAACAAATAGACTTAATATTTATATTTTCTCCAAAAAGAAGAGTAATATCTTGCTGTTTTTCCAAATTAATTTCAATAAAATATTTAAAACTTTTGCCCAAATTGCGTACACTAGACGACTTTCCTACTTGCCTAGCGCCGCGAATAAGCAGTGGCTTACGATTTGCCTCCTTTTTCCAAGACCGCAAATAGCTGTCTATATGACGTTTAAAATAGGTTTTCATTAAGAATGACGGTTTTTTCCACACCAAAAATATAACAAAACCATGAAAAATCCAAACCGAAAAACACACTTTAACCTGAAAAATCCAAACCGAGAAGCAATTAACAATGTGCAATGAACAATGAACAATTACGAATTACGGAAGAGCAATGAGGTGTGCTCGTAATTTATAATTTTGGACAATAATCAATCCTGAAAGGATGACATGATTATAGATTAAAAGTTGAAAACGATGTATTAACCCTGAAAGGGTGAAATAGCTATACAGTTAAAAGTTGAAAGATATTGGTAAACCAATTTTCATGACGATACCTTAATTGCTTTTACACTTCGGCTTCGCTCAGTGCATCGCCTTGTACCTTCCTTTGTCACCCCTACTGGGTTAGCTTAACCTTTGGTTTTCATGGGGCTATAATCATTACATCTCTACGGGATTATGTGAAATTTAAAACTGGAAGTAAATAAACGGTTGAATATCTGACGATTGCGACTGGTACAGCAACACAGCGACTAACACAAAAATCAATATTTTAACATAAATAGGCAACGCAATAAACGATTTTCTGTAAAACCGCTTCCAGCTTTTGGGTAGCCAGTGAATAATGAAGGCTGATAAAATTAGCACAATAGAGAGCGCATATCCTTGAAAAACAGCTAAAATGGTTTCGGGTTGAAAATTGAAGGTTATTTGACTTAACATTTGCCCAACATGCTGCATATCTTGCGCTCTAAAGAATATCCACGAAAAACAGACAACATGAAAAGTAATAAAGAGACCTATAAATTTTGCAGGCTTGGTTTTAAGGCTGATATATTTTGCTGTTAACTTATCAAGAATCAAAGCTATACCGTGAATTCCACCCCAAATAATAAAACGGAAATGTGCTCCATGCCATAAGCCTCCTAATAGCATGGTAATTAACAGATTACCATAGGTTCTAACTCTGCCTTTTCTATTTCCTCCCAAAGGTATATAGAGATAGTCTTTCAACCATCGGGACAGAGAGATATGCCAACGTCTCCAAAAATCTGTTATTGAGGTTGCTTTATATGGCGACAGAAAGTTTGTAGGTAGCCTAAAACCCAACAGCAATGCAACGCCTATAGCAATATCGGTGTATCCCGAAAAATCGCAGTATATCTGAATTGAATAACCGTAAACTGCCATCAAATTGGTAAATCCTGAGTAAAGGAGCGGTTGGTCAAAAACCCTGTCAACAAAATTTATGGAGATATAGTCGGATATCAATATTTTCTTTACCAACCCGTTGAGTATAAAGAACAAAGCATAACCATATTCATAAAGTTTAACCCGATATTTCCGATAAATTTGAGGAACAAACTCGGCAGCTCTTACAATGGGTCCCGCAACCAACTGGGGAAAAAATGAGACATAAAATGTGAAGTCGATAATATTATTAACTGGTTTGACCTTATATCGGTAGATATCAACCGTATAGCTAATTATTTGAAAGGTATAGAACGATATTCCAACAGGCAGTATTATTACACTTTCGTCGAATGAACTACCTGTAGCCCAATTGGTTAGCTGTGCAAGCCAATTCAATGGTTCGATGTCGGTTCCAAAAATCTGATTTATCGAGTCTGAGAAAAAGTATATATATTTAAAATAAGCTAACAATGAGAGACTTATAAAAACACTTGCAAAGACTGCCCTGTCACGCTTTCCTTGCGTATCAGCATTATAAATTGCTTTACCGAGATAGTAGTTTATAACTGTAGAAACTATTAATAACGAAAAATAAAAGCCACCGCTTTTATAATAAAAATATAGACTTACAAAAGCCAGCCAAGCGCTGCGTAGAGAGAATTTCTTATGAAAAAAGATAAACCCAAGCGTTACAACAGCAAAAAATATCCAGAACTCAATGCGCGTGAAAAGCATTGGGTTTTGCGAATTGTAGGATATTATGTTGCTCAAGAACGATTGCATTTCAACTCTTTTTAATAATCAATTTCCGATATTTTTTTATCAAATGCCTTTAAAAGAGCAATATAGAACAACTCGGCTTTTAATCGGTATCCTTTGGGCGATAAATGTATTCTGTCGCGTGCAGCCAAACTATCTGAATGCCACGCAATTATAGATTTATCGCCACCCATGATTTCATAAAAATTCCAATATGCCAGCCCTCTTTCCTTAGCTAAACTTATTATAACAGAGTTGATTACGTTTATATTAGCTGACATATCGGCTCTGTTTTTCAAATGATCGTTTGGTGTGGAGAGAAGTATTGGAACATTTGGACATGCTCTTGATATAGAGTCAATTAACGTGCTGTATTCTTTTTTAAACCACTCTTCTGAAAAGAGATAGTGATAGGCATCATTTGTGCCGATTGAAAGCACTATTAAAGATGGCTTCAATCTCCTCAACTGCTCGGTAAAGAATAGCGAACGATTGTACGATGCCGCCGAAGCTCCGTTCACCCCTATGGCATGATACTCCAAGCCGGGCAAATCATTTTGTAACTCAATTCCGAACAAATCGAAATAGCTTGGGCTGTTTAGAGATATTGTAACAGTGGCTTGTTGCGAAAAGTTTCTCAAAGTGATGGTTGCGACACCGTTTGGGCTTGCCAACAAAGAGTCTGTGACAGTTTCTCCATTTACTTTAACACTGATAGTTCCCTCTGAATCAGCGCCGTACCATATTCCTATTTTATTAAATGGTTCAGAAACGGTATCGGTTATTCTCAACGACAATTCTATTAAAGTATCTGTTGTTGAGACTTTTATACCATAAAGACCAATATTTGAACACTCTTGTATTTTTGTACTCCAATAGGCTTCCCACCCGTTTGGCGATTTAACACTGTAGTTTCCCGGATTATTTGTCTCTGCAAGCTCATACGGAAAAATAACTCCTCGCGTTCCCGATATTCCAGGATGAAGCATTTGCAATCGTGTTCTAACTCTTCCAGTAAAAAAATCGGCTTGGATATGGCTGTCGCCGATATGTGCAATTGAGAATTTTTCGTTTCCGTTTATCAGACGAACTAAGCAACGAGCCAAAGTATCTGAAAATATACCTGTTGAGTCGGTTATTTCGTTTAGATCGTAATTTATATATGGATAGTGAGCAATAGCATAAGGGTCATCTTGCGCTACCGATATATTCCTAAGTATAAGGAGATTACAAAATATACAAAAAACTATTCTCATTTTCCCTGATTATCAAAATCGTTCATAATAGCCTCGTAGAGCATATGCGACACTATTCGACTACCCTTAGCATTAAAGTGAACAAAATCTTTATTTGCCAAAGGCGGATTGGCAAATACCCATGATGGCATGCTGTTGTTGCCTCCCATTGCTTCGTATAAATCCCAGAAGGCGCAACCTGTCCGGAAAGCTGCATTTCTTTGCGCATTCCTTATTGCTACAATATTTGGATACGATTCGTACCAAGTCTCCTTTTTGCGAGACATATCGCTTACGCCAATAACAATAATAGGCGTATCGCCTGCTGCTGAGCGCAAATGCTGAAGCTGCTTGACCAATAGATCTTCATACCATACGTAACCTTTAACAATATTGGGAACAATATTAACTCCAAATTGAAATATTATAAGCCTGACATTCAGCTGTTTAAAGAAGTAGTTCAATAACTCTTTGTCGATTTTTGAGAACTCAGAACCAGAACTGCCTCTCCATGGAATATTATCGACTGTTATACCCACAGTTTGATCCAACGTTAACGCATAAAACGAAGGCGACTGTTGCGAAACGAAATTAAATACAATATTATCAGGTGTCTTATCTATTTGAAAACCAAAGATATTGAGAGGTTCATCTAAAACTATCTGATCTTTCATTATCAATGAATCGCGTCCATAAACTTCAATATCCATTGGAAATTGGCTCTGTCCCAGAAATAGTCGGCACCAATTATATTTCCTTGCAGTTTTATATGAGAGTGGGGAAAGCTTATAGCTCAGCATGGCTTTATCCGGCGGTGTTGCCGTAAAATAGTTTGTTTGTCCCATAATGCCGTAGCTGATTGAATTGATAAGCGTATCCTTTTTTTGCATCACATTATCACGTTGCCAATCAGAAGATGCAGTTTGAATTATGGTTGCATGTTCGGCAATGGGTTTATCACAAAACAGAAGTCCCGGACCACTACCACCAAAACGTCCCTGAAAACGATGTCGTAAATATCCAGTAATTCTATCTCCTTCAATTTGTGAATCACCATAGTGCAATATTCTGATATTTCGTTTTGATGTTTCATTACGAAGCGCTTCGTAAAAGACTTTTAACAAATCGGGTCTGTCGGGCGGAAACTGTAGCTTGTGCACAACCCGCTTGACTTTCGACTCAGAGATACGCACAGTATCTTTCACAACCGTTACTACACTACTGGTTTTTAATGTAGAATCGGCTGTGATATTGCTTATTGCAGAATCAGCTGTAAAATTGCTTGCTATAATTTTAGCAGTATCCGATATAACTGTCTTACTTTTAGTCGTATCGACCTCTAATTCACTTAGCACATCAGCAATTAGCGTATCGATATTTGTGTATTCAACAATATCGCCTTTAAAAACAGAGAGTGGGTCTGGCAAGCTAACCGTAATACTTGCTATTTCTAACGGTTTTTTATTTAAAAGAAATGATACATAACCCAAAATAAGCAATGTCGCTACTGTTGTCCAAAAAACATAAGATGGTTTTATGTTTTGGTTCATTGGTTTTAGGTGTTACAAAGGGTTATATATTTTTCTGTTAATCTAATCTTTTAATTTTTATCTGCTGACCGGGTTTTAAACTTTTCCCATCTGTTAACCCATTAATACGCAGCAAGTCTCGATCTGTTACGCCTTCATATTTTTTGGCAATCTCCCACAAAGTATCGCCTTTTTTAAGGGTGTAGTAAAGGTAGTTTCCAGATTTATTACTTTGAGTATTACTACTTTCAGCCGTTTTATCTGCATTTACTGTAATACCCTTTCTTTTTTGCTTTGCAGCAAAATCGAGTTTATTAAACTCATCGTAGTAACTATATTTTGATGATGGCACATATATTAATAGGCGTTGACCCGCTCTGATACGATTTTTGTATATATTATTCCAATCGCGCAAATCGCTCAGCCTTACATCAAACCAGTTTGAAATATATCCTAAGTTATCACCATAAGCAACTGTGTAATAGAGCGCTTTGTGATTTTTTGAAGGAGGGACAGCGCCGTAGCTTCCACTTACTGGCGTAGCTACAAGTATATTTGGGTTAAAATAGACCGTATCATTATATTTAAAAATAGAGTCTTGATTGTCAATAAACCGAGGTGCATACTCATAAGGTAATCTCAACGGATAGTTTTTGGTCGTTGTTGCAGGAATTATATCACGTCTATATTGTGGGTTTAAGTCTCGCAACTGATTCATAGGAATATTAAGAACTGCGGATACCTGTTCTAAGTGTAGCTGTTTCTGCAAAACAATAGTATCAGTTAAAATCGGCATATTAATTTTCTTAGGTAAGAGATTGAAATCCTCGGCATGTTCCATCACGTACATTGCTGCTATAAATCCGGGCACATAGTTGCGAGTTTCACGCGGCAGGCGGTAATATATCTCCCAATAATTTGTACGACCTCCCGAACGCCTGATTGCCTTATTAACATTGCCCGGTCCGCAGTTGTAAGCGGCTAAAGCCAGTGTCCAATCATCATAAATTGAGTATAGCTGTTTTAAATATTTAATTGCAGCTTTGGTCGATTGCGTAACATCGCGTCTATCGTCAACAAACGAGTTGATTTCCAGACCCATATATCTTCCCGTGGCGTACATAAACTGCCAGAGTCCTGTTGCACCGGCACGTGAAACAGCACGAGGGTTAAGGGCTGACTCTATTACTGCAAGATATTTTAATTCAAGTGGCAGATTTGCAGCATCAAGTTCACTTTCAAAAAAGGGAAAATAGTATTCAGAGAGTCCCATAACGGTTTCTGTCAATTCACGTTTTTTCTCAGAATAGACCTTTATATATGCCTTAACAATATGATTATAAGAGACGTCGAACAATACTTGCATTTCAGACATTTGTCTCATTATTGTGCTATCGTTCAAGTCAACCTCAATATTGGTTGTATCCGTAACTGTTTCCGAAATAAACAAGGTATCCCCAACTGAACAAACTGTGTCTTCTAACGATTTTTGCACATAAAACGACATAAGAAGGCTATCGTAATCGCGCATAAGTTGCTGTTCTATAAACAGTTGTTCACTTCTGACTGTATCGTCGTGACTAATACTACTATTTCCGAATAAAACAGTAGTGGCTATAAGCAAAAATGTATGTATCATTTAAAATTTGATTTACCTATTTATGATTATAAAGTACAAGGCTCAAAATTAGTGATTTATCAGCAATATTCATATAAATTATGACAAACTGCTTAAAATCTTATAGAAACAGTGGCTCCGTAGTAACCAGTTACCCCGCTTGTATTATTCGTAGTATTATAAGGCGCTATTGTCGGGGAGATATTCATAGACAAATCGTCACTTATGTCAAACTCAGCCAGATGAGCATCAACATTTGCGTCAATAACATTTAAGACATAAAGTAATCCTATGCCTATATAATTCAAATCTCGGTTTCTCCGCCAGTGTTCGCGTTCACGTAAAATAGCTTCTGGCGAGGCTAATGGTTCAGGATCATCAATTTCAGCATTATTTAGAGAGGCAATTTTTTGCTCATACATATCCCTATATTTCAAAAAATACTTGTGATTTACTTGTGAATAGTAAATCAGAGCTCCAAAACCTCCATAAATTATAGGTAATTTCCAATATTTTCTGTTATATATCTGTCCCGAACCAGGCAAAAGTGTTGACATAAGCGTTGCAGCACGAGGATTATGATAAGTTTGAGCCGAAGCGTAAGCATCTACAACATTTACCATATAGCTTGCTCCTAATGTAACCAGCCCAACAGTTCGTAGAAAGTAGTGCCTATCGCGCCAATTTTTCAGGTGATCTAAACTATGTTGCGGATATGGATCGCTTGACAATGAAGGATTTTTCAAATAATTGTTTTTCAACTCATAAGCATTACTGAACGACTTGTATAGTTTATGCTGGCTATGGTACAAATATGCGCCTCCAGTCATAGTTGCCCAAAACACAGGAGCTTTCCAAAATTGCTTGTTGTAAATCTGCCCTACTCCCGGTAAAACTATAGATAAGCCTGTGGCAATAAGTGGTCGTTTTCGTGAAACTAATACCGAATCGGATTGCTCAGAAGTTGTATTTTTCAGGCTAAACGCTTTATTTGCTGATAAAATAAAAATCAAAATAACTATGGCAACCCTGCTTATCACTTCAAAGTTATGGGTTTAGATTTTCAAACATTCCTAAAATACGCTCAAACTCTGTGTTATTCCGGAAATGAATGATTATTTTCCCTTTACCGCTGGTATTTCTTTTTACCTCCACGGGCGATTGAAAGCGACCCGTCAATGACTTTTGAAGTTTCTCATACTCTTCGACCAACTCACTTTGAGGTTTCTCTTTTTGTTTTGAATCTTTAGATTTTGATTCATTAGCGTCACTTCTTATCTCTTTTATTCTCTCCTCTACTTGCCTGACAGACAACTCTTTAGTGATAATTTCTTCAAATATTTGCAACTGCAATTCAAGGTCATCAATAGTAATGAGAGTACGTGCATGTCCCATTGTAATAACGCCAAAACGTATTCCTTTTTGTATTTCGGCTGGCAAGCGTAGCAGTCTTAGGTGGTTTCCAATAGTTTGACGACTTTTGCCCACTCGTTCGCTTAGCGACTCTTGAGTTAAGTTACACTCCTCAATCAGTCTTTGATACGATATAGCTATTTCTATTGCGTCTAAGTCTTGTCTTTGAATATTTTCGACCAAAGCCATTTCCAACATTCCTTGGTCATCAGCTTCTCTAACGTAAGCTGGAATAGTTTCTAAACCTGCGAGGCGTGCTCCACGTGTACGTCTTTCGCCCGAGATAATTTGGTAACGTCCATTTTCGGTTTTGCGAACCGTAATTGGCTGAATAATACCAAGTTCTTTTATCGAGGATGCTAAATCGTTTAAAGTCTCCTCGTCGAACGTTGTTCTGGGTTGATATGGGTTTACATCTATAAGGTCAAGGGCTATTTCAATAACGGCGCTGTTTTGAACCGGTTTTTGAGCTCTGGGAGCCTCCTCAATTAGCGCCCCTAGACCACGTCCCAAAGCGCTCTTTTTCGCACTCATTTTAAATTAGTTATATTAAAATATTTGGAATTTGTTTTACACATTTTCATTCTTAGCAATCAGCTCTTTAGCCAAATTCAAATAGTTTAGCGAACCATTGCTATTAGCGTCGTACAACAAAATGGGTTTACCGTAACTTGGCGCCTCACTCAGCTTAACGTTTCTTTGAATAATAGTTTCAAATACCATGTTTTCAAAATGGTTACGAACCTCGTCAACAACTTGATTTCCAAGTCGTAAACGTGAATCGTACATGGTTAATAAAAACCCTTCTATTTCGAGCCCTACATTTAGTTTAGACTGAACGATTTTGATTGTATTTAAAAGTTTTCCCAATCCTTCTAACGCAAAATATTCGCATTGTACAGGTATTATAACCGAATCGGCAGCTGTAAGTGCATTTAAAGTAATCAACCCTAATGATGGAGAACAGTCTATCAATACATAATCAAAGTTGTCGCGAAGCTTACTGATGGCATTTTTCATCAAATATTCTCGGTCTGGTAACTGAAGAATCTCAATTTCAGCGCCGACAAGGTCGATATTTGAAGGAATTAATTTCAATCCCTCAATTTCAGTATCTAATATGGTACTGACAGGGTCTATTGCCTCAATAATACATTCGTATATACTTGATTTAACGTCTCTTGCAACGTATCCAAGTCCTGATGTTGCGTTTGCTTGTGGGTCTGCATCAATCAAAAGAACCTTTTTCTCCAATGCTGCTAAACTTGCTGCAAGATTTATTGCTGTAGTTGTTTTTCCTACTCCAC